>QJYE01000138.1 GCA_003235785.1 Nitrospirota bacterium | reverse complement strand
ACGTATTGCTTTGGCTCGAGCCGTCTACAATACACCTGCGCTGGTTGTTCTGGATGAACCGAATTCAACCTTGATTCCGCTGGCGATGCGGCCCTGACCCAAGCCATCAATGCACTGAGAAAAGCCGGGTCGTCTGTCATTGTGATGGCGCATAGTGCCAGTGCGATTTCTGCGGTAGACAAATTAGTACTGCTGGACCAGGGACAGTAAATTGGATTTGGCAATAAAGTCGACGTTCTCAGGAAATTCACCAAAGTCGTGGGTGCGTAATTTTTTTGAAATAGGTTGAAATTTACAGGTTTTAGGGGACCTCTAAAAACCTACGTTTTCTTGAAATTCGTCTTCACAACCTATTAAAAACATTGGATATGCATTTTTGAAATTTGCGTTTTTAGAGGTGCCCTTATGACTTTTGACAGACTTATGGCCAGAAGGTAAGAACAAATTGGTATACTAATTAAGTAAGAATTCGGAATGTGGAGGGTTACGAAAATGCAGGTAAGTCGCATGACCGAGAAGGGCCAAATCACCATTCCAAAAGAACTGAGAGAGAGTCTTGGGCTGCGTCCTGGCGATCAAGTGGAATTCCGAGCTCTCAAAAATGGGTTAGAGGTGCGAAAGCAAATAAACCCTGGGCGGTTTGCTCAATACAAGGGGCATCTCGGGCACCTCAAAGGGAAGACGTCTAAAGAATTGTTGGAAGAAATGAGGGGGACATCATTACCGCAGTCGATACCAATGTACTCTTAGATCTGTTAATTCCAGAGTCGTCCGAAATGGAAGCAGCGGTCGATCAATTAGAGCGGGCCGGCGGTGAGGGCAAGCTAATCGTGAGTGAAGTGGTGTATGCCGAACTCGCCGCGTATTTTCCTTCAGGTGACGACATGGAAAGTTTCATGGCTCAAACTGGGTTAGAGATCCTTCCATCGTTGCCGCAGACTTTGGTTCGAGCGGGGCAAGCCTGGAGACAATATGCCAAGCGCCGAAAGAAGGGTGTTGAATGCAGCCAAAGTGCCAAGGTCCAACGCCTCGCCTGTGAAAAATGCCACGCCCCATTGAAGGCGCGACAACATCTTGTGGCCGATTTCTTAGTGGCCGCGCATGCCGAACGCCAAGCCGATCAATTGCTCGCTCGCGACCGTGGCTATTACCGCACCTACTTCCCCAACCTCCCTCTCATCCCCTAATTCACTCAGCGATCCAATCGATACCTAAAAAGCTTTCTTCATGAGTAGAGGGGGCCCGGTCAAATTACTTGGATTTGGGGGCATGACGTGAACTCACTTTAATTATTCTGCTTTGGTACGCTGTTGAAGAATGCAGCCAATAGCACTCTCTGTGCCAGATTGAAGGAAAGAGTAATACGTAGGCTCCCTATCTGAGGGCGACGGCTTTGATTTGGGCGTGAACGTGTTGGCCGGGATGGAGTTTGAGGGCGGCTAATGATTTGCGGGTGATGGTGGCGAGAAGCGGACATCCGATATCGAGTTTGATATCGACAAAGGGGTGTTCGGTATTGACTTCGCCAATTTCGACGACGGTGGCTTCGAGAAGATTGAGGACGCTGGTTTGAAAGGCGGGCGGGCTGGAAATAATGCTCACGTCCTTGGCGAGAATCTGCACCCGTAGCCGTTCTCCAATTTGGCGCGGTTGATGGGGGACATGCAGGTGGCCTCCCGAAAAGGCCAGTTTGGTGAGGCCAAATTCCTGATCTTGCTCGGCTACCGTCGTGTCAACAAGTGCCCCCAGATGATTTTCGGGGATGAGATGTCGCAGATCCAGTTGCGAGAAGACCTTCTCAATCGGTCCGCTTCCTACCACTGTTCCTCCCTTCAGTAGCACCACGGTTTTTGCGAGTTCGATGATTTCATGAAGGTCATGACTGACATAGATGATGGGTATGTGAAATTCCGAATCCAATCGTCGAATGAATGGAAGGATTTCTCGCTTTCGTTGGAAGTCAAGTGAGCTGAGTGGTTCATCCATGAGGAGGAGTTGCGGGCTGGTTAGTAGCGCGCGGCCAATGGCGATTCGTTGTTGCTCGCCTCCAGATAATGATTGAGGAAGACGATCGAGGAGCCGTTCGATATCTAAGACGTGGACAACTTGATCGAGTGTGATGCGGCGCGCTGACTTTGGGGTTCGTTCCCATCCATATTGTAAATTGGCGAGGACCTTCAGATGAGGAAAGAGCCGCGGTTCTTGGAAGACGTAGCCAATAGAACGTTGGGAGAGGGGGACGAAAATACCCTGGCTCTCATCTTGCCAAATGTGGCTATTCAGTACCATTGAGCCTAGAGAGGAACGTTCTAATCCCGCCAGGCATCGCAAGAGGGTGGATTTCCCGCAACCTGATGGGCCAAAAACCGCGATGATTCCTTCGGCTGGAACAGCGAAGTTCACCTGCAGATGAAACGTGGGAAACGTCACCTCAAAGTTGGCGGTTAATTGATTCATGTGACATGGATGGGCAGGCGTCGGTTCGCGCTGTAGACCGCGAGAAGGACAATAAATGAAAAGAGGAGCAAGCCGGCTGAAAGCATATGTGCTTGAGCATATTCCAGGGTTTCCACATGATCATAAATGGCAATAGAGAGGACTTTGGTTTGTCCGGGAATATTGCCGCCCACCATGAGCACGACTCCAAATTCTCCAAGTGTGTGAGCAAATCCTAAGACAATGGCTGTGAGGTACCCGCGAATAGCCATAGGTGATGCCACCGTGAAAAACGTGTCGAGCTTCGAAGCTCCAAGGGTCCACGCCGCCTCTAAGGGCTTTTTCCCGACGGCTTCAAATGCCCCGTGCAGGGGTTGGACGACAAAGGGGAGCGAGTAGAAGGTTGATGCTAGCACCAGGCCTGTGAATGTGAACGAGAGGGCTGAACCGGTGAGATCTTTCCAGGGACCCCCGATGAGCCCATGAGGCCCAAACGCGATGAGAAGATAAAACCCTAAGACCGTTGGGGGGAGGACGATAGGAAGGGCTACGATGGCTTCGACGATGGTTCGTAATCGTGATGAGGTGAAGGCCAGCCACCAGGCGATGGGCGTTCCTACGAGGAGTAGGACGATGACGGTGGCACCTGCGAGTTGCAAGGTCAGCCATAGGGGTCCTAAGTCCAGATCAAGCATGATTAGGGGGCTTTCTCCGGCATTGGTATGCCATAGCCCTGTTGGTGAATGATTGTCTGAGCGGATGGGCTTTTGATGTATTCCAGAAATGCACGAGCCGCGGTGTTAGTGCCTCCCCGGTTTAAGAGCAGCGCCTCTTGAACGATGGGATCATGGAGGGTAGGGGGGACATCCCAGTGACTTCCTGATTCCTGGTTGTGAGAACCTGCCACTTGTGAGCGGGCCACAAATCCTAATTCTGCATTGTGCGAACTAACAAACTGAAATGTTTGGGCAATGTTTTCTCCATACACGAGACGAGGCCTGAGTTGTTCCCATAATCCTAATGATCGAAGGGTCTGTTCGGCGGCTCTGCCGTAGGGCGCCGTTTTGGGATTGGCGATGGCGAGATGCCTGATGCCTTCCTGAGTGAGGGCTTTTTTCCCATCAGCAGGGATGAAGTTCGGTTTCGGACTCCATAACGTCAGCCGTCCAAGAGCATAGGGAAATCGGCTTCCCTTGATGGTTTGCCCTTCTTTCTCCAGGAGTTCCGGGCGATGTTGGTCCGCAGAAAAAAATAGATCAAAAGGCGCGCCATGTTGAATTTGTGCGTAGAGCTTTCCGCTTGAGCCTGAAATAATCAGAATTTGGTGATGGGTCTTGTTGGCGAAATCAGATGTCAGCATCCGGAACGTGGTGAGAAAATTAGAGGCTACGGCGGCCCGAGCCTCCTCTGCCTGAGCTGCAGTTGGAA
>QJYE01000266.1 GCA_003235785.1 Nitrospirota bacterium | reverse complement strand
AAAAAAGCCGGAAAAGCTCAAGCCAATTCCTGGATTGAAATCACGATCCACGAGGGACGTAAACACCAAGTCAAACGCATGTTTGAACATATTGGCCATCCCGTGATTCGATTAAAACGTATTCAATTTGGACCATTGAATCTTGGGCAACTCCTTCCTGGCAAAATGCGATATCTCACCGATAAGGAGGCAAACGAACTTCGCCACCTATCAGCCATGGTTGGCGATTCCTCTCGGCCTGAACCGCAAGAGAACAAACAAGTTGAAGATAGCCTCAGAAGACCGTCTACTGGCGTTCCTCATACTCGCTCGGCCTCCTCCCACATCCCAGGGCCTCGCAAGAACCCGCGACGGGCATCAGCAGGCAACCCTACACGGTCAGCAGCCCATGCGAGTCCAAGGCCTTCCAAGAATCCTCGGCTGGCGTCCTCAGGCAGCCCTACACGGTCAGTAGCCCATTCGAGCAAACCGCCACTCAAGAATCCACGGTTAGCCTCCTCTGGCAAACCGGCACGCTCAACCTCCAACGCGAGCAAGCGTCCCGTAAAAAGGCCAAGATCAACAGCCATCAGCCCTCAACGCCCTCGTAAACAACGATTCAAAAGGGCATAACGTCCTCTAAAATCGACGAAATATTCTTAAGGACGATCATCAATAATTTCATGAAAAATTCTTGCAACCCCTGGAAAGAGGCCTCCTGGTGAAACGCTCTCATCATTGCAGTGAATTATCTCTCTCTCATATTGGTCAAACAGTCACCTTAGCTGGTTGGGTCGCCAGCCGCCGTGATCATGGCGGCGTGATTTTCATTGACGTTCGCGACCGCTATGGTCTCACCCAAATCGTCTTTGATTCGGAAGAGAATGCTCCACTTCACGCGACCGCTGATCGATTGAGAAACGAATATGTGATTGCCATTACCGGAACAGTCTCCGTGCGCCCGGAAGGGTCTGAAAACCCACATCTCCCGACAGGAAGCATTGAAATCCGGGCTAAAACACTTGAGCTCCTCAATGAAGCCACGCCCCTCCCCTTTGCCATTGAAGACGATGTGCATGCCTCCGAATCTCTTCGCCTCCAACACCGATACCTGGATCTCCGGCGCCCCAAAATGCAACAACTGCTTCAGCTTCGAAGTCAGGTCTCGCATCTCACGCGCAATTACCTGCATGCGAGGGAATTCGTTGAAGTGGAAACACCGATTCTCACTAAAAGCACCCCTGAAGGGGCTCGAGATTATTTGGTGCCAAGCCGTGTAAACCCGGGAGAATTTTTCGCGCTTCCACAATCACCTCAACTCTTCAAGCAAATCCTGATGATTGGCGGCATGGATCGGTATTTTCAAATCGCCCGATGTTTCCGGGATGAAGACCTCCGACTGGATCGCCAGCCGGAATTTACCCAGATCGATTTGGAAATGTCCTTTGTGGACCGTGAAGATATCATGCAACTTATCGAAGATCTGATCAGATTAATTTTCAAAGAAACAAAACAGATAGACCTTCCCAATCCCATTCCTCGTCTATCGTTTGAAGAATCGATGGGTCGCTATGGGACAGATAAACCTGATCTCCGCTTTGATCTACCGTTACAGGATCTCTGTCAATTCGCAAAAACCTGTGACTTCCAGGTCTTCCGTCGTGCGGTGGAAAGTGGCGGCATGGTCAAAGGACTGATTATCCCCAAAGGCGCGGCCTTCACTAGGAACCGAATCGACAACTTGATCGACACAGCCAAAGAATTCGGCGCAAAAGGATTAGCCTGGGTCAAAATTAGCGATGAGGGGCAGTTGGATTCCTCAATTGCCAAATTCTTAAAAACCGAAGCCTTACGTAGCGCTCTTCCTTCGGCCAATCCTGGCGACCTTCTGATTTTTGTGGCAGACCAGGCCGCCATTGTTCATCAGGTCCTGGGTCGGTTACGGCTCTTGCTTGGTGAAGAATTACAACTGATCGATCGAACTCGATGGGAACCCCTGTGGGTCATCGATTTTCCGATGTTTGAATATGACGAAGAAAGTCAGCGGCATGTAGCCCTGCATCATCCCTTTACGGCCCCACACCCTGACGACCGCGCATTCTTAGACAGCCAGCCCTTGCAAGCCAAAACATTAGCGTATGATTTCGTACTCAACGGTTTTGAGTTGGGAGGCGGAAGCATCCGTATCCATTCACCGAGCATGCAAGAGAAGGTCTTTGACTTACTCAAAATTTCAAAAGTGGAAGCACGCGAAAAATTCGGATTTCTCCTGGATGCCTTAGAATCCGGCGCGCCGCCTCATGGAGGCATTGCCCTCGGCTTAGATCGGCTGATCATGCTCCTCGGACAAACCGAATCCATTCGAGACACGATTCCCTTTCCCAAAACACAAAAGGCGCAGTGCCTCATGACACATGCGCCCTCCACAGTCAGCCCTGAACAACTGCAAGAATTGTCTATTCGCACAACGGCAAAAAAGCCAACAGCCACACCTTAGACATTCAACACATCGACCACAATAGAATGGAGACCCGTGGCTCCCGCCGGCTGTGGGCGCGCAATCTCAGCTGTCTGGACTTTTCCCTTGGCATCAATCGCCCGCACGGCCACGTAGTGTTTTCCGGCCTTTGGTGCCGCCCAATCATAATTCCAAATAACCCAGGTATAGGGGGAGAGCGGAGCCTCCAAGTCAGCAGACACCCACGTTTTTTCCTTATCAAAGCTGAGTTGCACCTCACGAATCGTTTCCGGCCCACCAAACGCAATACCCCGTAACCGTTGAGATTGCCCCTGTAACGCCTGGTAATGCCCCGGACTATCAATGCGAGAAAAAATATGAATGGTCCCATCATCCGTCCAGCCCTTTTGCTGCCAATAGCCTTGATAATCGCCGTTATACACTTCGATTTCCGTGATCCATTTCACATTTTTAATGCCATACAATCCCGGCACAACCAAACGAACAGGAAAGCCGTGATCTTTTGGTAGCTTTTCTCCATTCATCAAATACGCCAACATCACGTCATCTTCCATGGCGCGAGAAAACGGAATACTATCGTGATACCCATCCGCCGCACGAAAGATCACATCTCGCGCCGTCTCCTCATCAGCCCCAACGTCTTGCAATAATTTTTTCAGGGAAATACCTCGCCACATCGCCGTGCCTAAGCTGGTGCCACCAGGGAGCGTATCAATACACATCAAGGTGACAGCTTGATCAAACGACTCTCGATTCAACAAATCCCGCCATTTCATCACGAGGCGATTCTGTACCGCCCCCTTCACCACCATGTTCCATTGCTCCACATCCAAGTCACGCGTGAAGTTGTAGGAAGCGTCCATAAAATTTACCGTATAAAACTTGTCATTCGGCGTAAAATACACGGTGTCTCGGGGCGGCACGGCAAACATAGAGCCCAAATCACACCCCGGCAAGGCGAAAGCCGCTGTGGCCAACCCACTCAGCGTCAAGAAGCCGCGACGGGAAACCGGCAATGAAAGTCCTGAAGATTGGATAATAGGCATTGTTCTAAGGATTATTATCCACCACTCCTTCCCCCATGACAAGATTCTGTTCACAATCAAGAAGAAAAATGTAAATGAGACAAATGGAGACGACACCCCCTCCTTTGATCGTATTCTTCATCTTTACTATAGTTTGGAATCAAAAAAATCTATGTGACCCGGGGAATCCCTCGGTACCTGGGGAGCCGATCTTTTCTGACTAGCTACCCTGTTTTCCCTCCTCAAAGGGACACAGCGACACAAACCTTTTAGGCCCTCAGATTACGGGACAATACATTCGAAAAAGGGAATGGCTTAAGGTTGATGGGTGGGTGAGGGTTCACCAGCTTCAGGAGGGGCATCAGCCTTCGACCCTGGCTT
>QJYE01000366.1 GCA_003235785.1 Nitrospirota bacterium | reverse complement strand
AATTTTCACAAAATGCGCAGCTCCATGCGGCTGTTCTTTCTGTTTTCGCCACAGTCTTTATACTTTAAGGTTCTCGGGTGTTCCACACGCCAGTATTCGAGATATTTTTATTGAGAATCCCTTCTCTGTCATTCCCGACCTTTGTCAGCGGGAATCCATCTTGGTTTTCTTTTTCAAAAAACGTTAGGTAGGTGGAACGCATTGACGCGTTGCACCAACGCCTATTTCTAAGCGATTATCGGTGTTGCCGGGTGCGGCTGCTGACATAAAAATTCAAGCTATGAAGGTCGTGCGTGAAATTATATGCCTGAATTTATCTTGAAGGACGACAACGAGGCGACGGCCTCCGAGGTCTAGGAAGTTGTGAAAGGATTTTATTGAACGGACCAATGCTAAGACCCTATGAGTGTTCTTGTTATTCTTAGATGGTCCGAGAGCCGGTGTGAAAACTCTTTTTTAAGTAGGGTGTATCGTAGAGAGTTTTCAGCAATTCGATCAGTTTTTTGTTATGATTTTTGAAACTGATTAACCGGCTAATGCTTGAGGGATTGATCCGATGAGTGTTGTGCATCTGACAGATATTGAACAGTTGATGGAGCAGGTGGTGGCGTACCATCCTGAGGCTGACACGAGCCTGATTCGGCGCGCCTATGAGTATTCTGTCAAGGCACATGAAGGCCAAATGCGTCAGGCTGGAGGCCCCTATGTGGAACATCCACTAGCTGTTGCGGGTATTTTATCCTTTCTGAAGCTTGACGTTCAGGCCATTGCAGCCGGGCTCCTTCACGATACGCTTGAAGATACTGTTGCCACCCGAGAGGAGTTGGAAAAAAAGTTTGGTGAGGATGTGGCACGATTGGTTGAAGGAGTCACCAAGATTGGGCAGATTCCTTTTAAAACCTACGAAGAGAAACAGGCTGAGAATTTTCGAAAAATGGTTCTGTCCATGGCTGATGATATACGGGTGGTTTTCATTAAGCTGGCTGATCGTCTCCACAATATGCAGACTTTGGAGGCCTTGTCTGACGAAAAACGTCAAAAAATTGCCCAAGAAACTAAGGAAATCTATGCTCCTTTAGCCAACCGGCTAGGAATGAGTTGGATTAAGCAGGAATTAGAGGACTTATGTTTTCAGTATCTTCAGCCAGAAGCCTGTTCGCTGTTGAAGCTACGATTGGCGAAACGAGATGATGAGCGGCAGGCCTATATTCAATCGCTGATTCAGATAGCTCAAGGCGTGCTGTCCGAAGCAGGGCTCCCTGGGATAATTGATGGACGGCCGAAGCACCTTTTTAGTATTTACCAGAAAATGGAGCGTCGGTCGGTCTCCTTTGATGAAATTTATGACCTCACGGCGATTCGTATTGTGACGGATTCCAAAATGAATTGTTATGCCGTATTGGGTCTTATTCATTCGATTTGGCCTCCCGTTCCTGGTCGATTTAAAGATTATGTGGCCACACCTCGTTCCAATCTCTATCAATCGTTGCATACGACCGTGGTTGGTCCCCAGGGGGAATATGTGGAGTTTCAAATCCGAACAGCGGATATGCATCGTATCAATGAATATGGGGTTGCAGCTCATTGGCTGTATAAGGAGACGGGGAAATCCAAAGGACGTGATGAAGAAGTCTTTAGTTGGCTTCGACAGTTTGTTGAGTGGCATAAAGACCTTTCGGATAACCGGCAGTTCATGGACTCTGTGAAGTTGGATTTGTTCCACGATGTGGTATTCGTGTTTACACCAAAAGGGGAAGTGCGGGAAGTCCCAGTGGGATCAACGCCTTTAGATTTAGCTTATGCGATTCACACCGAAATCGGTGATCATTGTGTTGGTGCGAAAATCAATGGCAAGCTGGTTCCCCTTCGCTACCAACTTCATAGTGGGGATATGGCGGAAATTCTAACGTCTCCGTCTCAAGTGCCTCATCGTGGATGGTTGAAATTTGTCCGAACCTCCAGGGCGAAAACTAAAATTAAGCATTGGTTTAAAGTGGAAGAGCAAAAGCGGGCGCTGGAACTCGGGCGTCGCCTGCTAGAGCAGGAATTCAGGCGGCAGCATCTTCCAGTTGCACAATCCTTGAGTTCGGAGCGATTGGTGTCGATGGCCAAAGTAAAGGGCTGTGAGACTGTAGACGAGTTAATCCGCTTGGTTGGATTTGGGCGTCTTGCCCCTGATCAAGTCGTGGGGCCTTTTAAAGAAGAGCACAATCTACCTTCTTCAACGCCAGCCCAAAGCGGGTTGTCGGTGCCTTACCTCAAGGCCCCGGCTCAGATCCAGGGCGAAGCAGTGAAGTTTGGAGGGATCAAAAATATTCTGATGCAACTTTCGAAATGTTGCAAGCCCATCCCTGGGGAGGCTATTCGTGGGTACATTACAAGAGGAAGAGGGTTGACCATCCATGGGGTAGATTGTCCAAATTTTAAATCATTGGAATGGGATCATAATAGGCTTGTGGAAGTTGAATGGGATGGGGAGGTTGAGGGTCCTTATGCGGTAGATGTTTCGGTGTTGACGCTAGATCGTCCTGGAGTGTTAGCTAAAGTGTCCTCTGGTATCTCTCGGTGTCAAGCGAACATCACCAAAGCTGAAATTTCAACGAGGGAGGACCAGAAGGCAGTCTTAGATTTTGGCATTGAAGTGAAGAATACAGCTCACTTAGAAATGATCCTTCAGGAAATTCAAAGGGTTGACGGCATTATTTCGGCGAAACGGGTGCGTGGCTGGCACTAGGATGATTGAGGCACTGAGGGTGCTCTTAGTATGGAAAGCTCATAGGGGGAAGGTCGACTTTGAGCTGACTGCCTACGGACAATCCAAGCTTTTCAGCTGTCCCAGCATTGAGTTCGAGTACCTGGGAAGACTTATGGGGAGATTGATATTTTGGGCATTGATCATCTTTGCGAGTACAAATGGGAACGTTTGGCTCAAGATGTAAAATAGTTCCAGATTCATCAAGCCATAAGATGTCTAAGGGAATCAGGGTGTTTTTCATCCAAAATGAAAAATGCCCTGTTTCCGGGAAGAGGAAAAGCATGCCTCGGTCAGGTGCCATGGATTGACGAAACATGAGTCCTTTTGATCGTTTATCGGGAGAATCCACAATTTCTGCAAATATGATCGTCTCTTTCGGTGTGAGGATCGTACCCAAACCCTTCCCGCCAATACCGATTCCTTGCCCATGAACTAATTGAACGTTGGGAGATATTGCATTTACTGCGAACCCCAATGACAGTGCAATGAGAAGGATCTGGGGCGCGCAGGTTTTTGGGAATGGCTTTGTCATGTGGTTCTCAAGGTTAAGCTGGGAACATTTTCATCTTTTTTTTAATCTGTCTTGAGTGGCAGGTATTTGTCAAATGCTCTGTTTCCGAGTGAAAAGAAAGATGTGTCAGTGGCCTTGACCTAAACCCCTAAGAAAATTATAATGCCCTGTTTACAGGTAGGGTAAATTTTTCCGCTCCTGTACGTAAGACTACACCTTAAATTTTTATTGGTTGTTGGGTTGTTGAATGGGGTCGCCGGGAGAGGATTTTTTTGCCTGCCTTCTCGTCGCATAGATCTTCATCTAATTTCCATGATGTAATTCAAAGACGGTTTAGGTAGAACGTAGCCCTACTTGGTCAAATGGGCAGGTACCCAAGTGGTCAACGGGGGCAGACTGTAAATCTGCTGCCATCGGCTTCCAAGGTTCGAACCCTTGCCTGCCCACCATGCCCGGTCGAACGAAGGTAGGGTTGTTTTCTGAAAATAAAAGATGAAATGTGTGAATCTTTCGCTGGGTGTGGGGGGAGCGAAAAAATTTGGCTATAACAGTGAATGAAGAAATGATTAAGAAGTGCTGCGGGAGTAACTCAGTGGTAGAGTT
>QJYE01000262.1 GCA_003235785.1 Nitrospirota bacterium | reverse complement strand
GGTTACAGACGTTCACCATTCCCTTATCTTTGCACGGAACCGCGTTCCAATTATCCGTGTGGAAGGCCCTTCAAACGATCCCTTACGGCGTGACGGCTTCATATGGAACCATTGCAAAAAAAATCAGAAATCCCAAAGCTTCCCGCGCCGTCGGTGCAGCCAATGGAAACAATCCCGTATCGATCATTGTGCCCTGCCATCGAATCATTGGCTCAACTGGAAAGCTGGTAGGCTATGGCGGCGGACTGCCCATCAAAACCACCCTATTGAAATTAGAGCAGTCGAGGAAGTAAGGCGCCTGGCATCTTTTCGCCTCCACCGGGCTCACGTCGTCAATGATATATTTCCCTCCTTACGAACCCCTTGCCACTTATTTGCCTAACTATTTCATCTAAGCGTTTATTGGTCTTGCTGGGTTTCGCCACGGCAACACAGAAGAATAGATTGCGACCCATGTTCCATATTGGATTTGAATGTATAATAGCGGGCTGTTATCAGGTGTCCCTGATTTTCCAGGCTATTCTTAGGTCGAATAAAAGGATGGATGGTTTTTAGTGGAGACGATGGCGGAATGGGTTTGAGTGATGGCAGCCTGGATATCCCTGACGTATCGGCTTAAGGATTCGTGGATGACGGGGAAGGCGAGCTGATCCCACGGAATGTCTTGAAGGGACACGAGTTCGACCTCCAGGCTTTCTGGTCCAGGTTTGAAGTTCAAGTTTTGAAGATGGGCCCGGTACACGACATACACTTGAGAGACATGAGGAAGACTGAAGAGGCCAAAGAGGGAATGGATGTGAATGTCGGCATGGGCTTCTTCCAGGGTTTCCCGTGCGGCGGCTTCTTCTGTGCTTTCACCCAATTCCATGAATCCGGCCGGGAAGGTCCACAGTCCTAATCGGGGTTCGATGGCTCGTCGACACAGAAGAATTTTATCTTCCCATTCCGGGATGCTGCCTGCCACGACCTTGGGGTTTTGGTAGTGGATTGTCTGACAAGCCGGGCAGACGGCACGTAGAAGGGTTTCACCCTCGGGAATTTTTCTGTCGACGCTATTTCCGCATTCACTGCAAAAATTGATGGATGGAATCATCTGATTCTGGAGGTTATATTTTATATTAATGATAAAGGAAGAGGAACAATTGTCTTCCTGTATGATACCTTGAATGAGGCGTAATTCAAATCGGGACCGGCTTTTTCGGAAAGAGACGATTTTGATCTACGGGCGTCTAGTGTGGCTAGTGATGTGATTGTGAATCGGCATCCTGCTTTGTTAAGGTTGGGCGGTCATTTCTCCATCGTTTCAACCCATCAATCAACGTATGTATGAGTAAAGGGGCTAGTTGGCATGAGTGTGAATGATAAACAAGTCATCTTTTCTTTGGTGGGCGTGGGAAGAATTCATCCCCCCAAAAAACAAGTCCTGAAAGATATTTATCTTTCCTTTTATTATGGCGCCAAGATTGGCGTCTTAGGTTTGAATGGTTCAGGAAAAAGCACATTGCTTCGGATTATTGCGGGTTTGGACAAGGATTATATCGGGGAGATTACCCTTTCCAAAGGGTATTCGGTGGGCTTGTTTGAACAAGAACCGCATCTAGAACCGGGGAAGACGGTGAAAGAAGTTGTTGAGGAAGGGCGGGCGGAGGTCGTGAAATTGCTCCACGATTATGAGGCGATCAGCCAGGCCTTTTCCGGAGATATGAGTCCGGAGGAAATGGAAAAACTGATAGAACGGCAGGGCAAACTACAGGAGCAAATTGAGGCGGTCAACGGGTGGGAATTGGAGCACCAGTTGGAAATCGCGATGGATGCCCTCCGCTGCCCCCCGCCGGATGCCAAGGTGGACCTGTTGTCCGGGGGCGAGCGACGCCGGGTGGCTCTATGCCGATTGCTGATTCAAGAGCCCGATATTTTGCTGCTCGATGAGCCCACGAACCATTTAGATGCGGAGACGGTGCAGTGGCTGGAGCAGCACCTTAAGGAATATAAAGGCACGGTTATCGCGGTGACGCATGACCGGTATTTTTTAGATAACGTGGCGGGTTGGATCCTGGAGTTGGACCGTGGCCAGGGCATTCCCTTCCAGGGCAACTATACGTCTTGGCTGGAGCAGAAGCAGACCAGATTGGCGCAGGAGGAAAAGTCCGAGTCAAAGCGGCAGAAGACGTTAGAACGGGAGTTGGAATGGATTCGCATGTCCCCGAAGGGCCGGCAGGCTAAGGGAAAAGCCCGGGTGACGAAGTATGAACAATTAGTGAGTGAAGAGCAGGATCGACAAACTGACGATTTGGAAATTTATATTCCCTCCGGCCCACGGTTGGGAGATGTCGTGGTGGAGGCTGAGGGGTTGTCTAAAAGCTTTGGAGACACGGTTTTGTTTGAGCAGGTGTCGTTCTCCCTGCCCAAAGGCGGGATTGTGGGGGTGATCGGCCCGAATGGTGCCGGGAAATCCACCTTGTTTAAAATCATCGCCGGAATTGAAAAGCCTGATAGCGGGACGTTGCGATTGGGAGAAACGGTTAAACTTGGCTATGTAGATCAGGGCCGGGTGTTGGATGACGCTCTCAATGTGTGGGAATGTATTACCGGCGGGAAGGAAACGGTAACGCTGGGGAAGATGGAAGTGAATTCCAGGGGGTATGTGTCTCGATTCAATTTTTCAGGATCGGATCAGCAGAAGAAGGTGAAAGATCTATCAGGTGGGGAGCGGAACCGTGTGCATCTGGCGCGAATGCTGAAAGAAGGGGCGAATTTGCTGCTGCTGGATGAGCCGTCCAACGATCTGGACGTGAACACCTTGCGTGCGTTGGAAGAAGGCTTGGAACATTTTGGTGGGTGTGCCATGGTGAGCAGTCATGATCGCTGGTTTTTGGATCGGGTGGTCACTCATATTCTGGCGTTTGAAGGCAATAGTCAGGTGGTCTGGTATGAAGGCAACTATTCCGAATATGAAGCCAATCGGAAAAAACGGTTGGGAAAAGCTGCCGAACGTCCGCACCGGATTCGCTATCGCAAATTGACCAAATCCTAATGTAACCGATGTTCCATGAAAATCCCAGTCCTTCTTCTGGTCCCGTGAAGCCTTCTCCTAAAGTGACAGAATCCGCGAAATCCGGATCGGTGATGATCGCGAGAGTTGTCGGCATACTGTGTGTGGCTGGCGGGTTTATGCTCGGTATTCAAGGGTTAGACCAACCTGATTCGCCACTGCTTTCCACGGCATTGGGATTAATCGTGGCAGGGTTGGTCGCCCAAGTGTATGCGCTGATCAGGTCATGGTATGTGCATGCGCACCGGAATACGTAGCCTCGCAAGGTATTAGTCGTGATGAGTGAACCGAAAATGGTGAAATCCAGCTCCTTCCTTCTGGTCGTTGGGCTTGGTTGCCTCTTGATGAGCTGTGCGCCTTGGCGGGATAGCTATCTCGACAATGGTGTCGGAGTGTTGACGCAGGCTGACGTGAAGGAAAAGCTGGGGAAGCCTCCAACCGTGGATGATCCCTTACTTTCAGATGACACAACATGGAAGTATCGATATATTCTGACCGAAGCCGACTTGGATCCCTTTGGTATTAAAACGTTTGGGCAACAAGCCGGTAGTATGTTGAGTGGGCCGGAAGGGAAATTGAGGGAAAAAGTCTATTGCTATGTGTATGTGTTGACGTTTGATAAAGAGGCTGTATTGCGCCAGTGGAAACGTGAAGAATGTCAAGTGCCGGCTACTCCCAACCCTTTCCAACAACAGTTGACTGGACCATGAAGTCATTTTCTGAATCCAGAAGATCTGCGCAATCAGGTCCTCCCATCAATCGCCTCCGCTTGCCGGTCATGTCAGGGGGCGACCGATGAATGTGATTAAAAGTGGTGCGTTT
>QJYE01000059.1 GCA_003235785.1 Nitrospirota bacterium | reverse complement strand
GGGAACGTTTCGTGGAAAAACTTTTTACAAAAATGACAGGTAAAGTCAGAATATTCCACCAAGGTAATGGGTGCCTTGGGGTCGCCGCGCACCACATCGTCAGCCTGGATCAAGAATTCTGGAGCTTTGGCTTGAAGGGGTAAGGCGAGTAGTATGAGCGCAAAGCTCATACTCACTAACCCGGGAATCTTGAGAATGTGTTTATTGATCATCATCTATTGTTCCTGGGTGAATTGTCGCATCTCAGCGTGCACTTGTCGAGTAACGAATGACAAGGTGGGTCATGAAAGAGTGGATCGGCCTTATTGATTGTCCTTCTTAAGCCGTTCCAAAAGGCCCATCATTAATAAGGGCCACACGACTGTCGCATCGCTCAAAACTTCTGCGAATTGTCCACCGTCTTTCTTTGGTACAAATTTCCCCCAGGACACGCCTTCTTCATACGTGCAGCCGCTCAGTCCACCCCAATAATCAGGCTCAGGGCAAATTCTGACACCATAATGAAAACGAGGGGGAACTAAATTTTCCCCCAATCGGAGGTTGAGAATTTCAATATACGGGGGGACTTGCTGCGCCCAATTTCTGGGAACGCCGCCGCCGATGGTGAAAATACCCAGGCGCTTAGCCGTCAGAAGTTTCTCAGTGTAACTGTTTAGATCCAAAAAGGGATTAAAGATTGGGCGATGTTGTCGGAGCTGGCTCCAGCGTTCAAAATCACTTTGGTCTTGGGGATTGGTCGGGGGATTAGCCTTTCGTCCTTGATTCATGGCCCAAATCGACACATCGAGTCCCATTTCCGAATCGGTAAAGGCTGGAATATATACAGGGACATCTTGTTCATAGGCACTTTTTAAAATTCCAGGTCCAGGATGGTCCTGGTGAAGCGTTTTACCTATTTCACGTGTCAGGATTTCCGAAGAAATAATTTGGCCCGGTTCAATGCGTTTGAGGGTGGCACCGACTACTCGTTCGACATGGTTCAGATTCAGCTCCATCTCCAACGTGTCGTACACCCGGTTGTAGCCCTTCTCATATAATTCCGCGTCGGTCATCGAGGGATGGTATTTGTAATGTGTCTTGCCAACGGCTTCACTCAGGCCATGGGCAATGAGGGCACCAGTGGATACCACAGCCTGGACCATACCGCGATCAAGCATGCTGCAGATAATTTTTCCCATTTTGGCGATCGTCATGGCACCGGAGAGTGTTAAAACTACTGCGCAGTCCGGGTCCTGAATCATCTTGGTGAGAATGTCAAAAGCGTCTCCCAAGCGGCGGCCCCCAAAGGCCGTTTTTTTCATGGCTCCTAGCAGATCAGAAAATGAGTGAATCGCTTCTGGGTCGAGTGACTCAAGGGCTTCCAGTCCGTCGCTCTCGCCATCATGAAATATTCGTTCGGTCATGGGTGTGGCCTCAATCCTCGATTCGGTAATTCATGAATAATGAATAATAAGACTAGTGGAAAAAATGGCAAGTGAAAGGCGCACCTTGGTAGGTGGCAGAGAAATGATTAAATGAATGCAATATTGGTGATCCCAACGGGATTTGAACCCGTGTCTGCACCTTGAGAGGGTGCCGTCCTAGACCAGCCTAGACGATGGGACCAGTCATCTGTGTACTCATTATGAGAGCGTCAAATAGATGCTCATCACATAAAATCTGGTCAGAATGTACCATTCGATGCGTATCTCGTGCAATGCATAAGAGTTCGTGTGTTCATCATTCCTCCACACAAAAACCATCAATATTATCTGCAACCCCGCGCTGGTTGGAGAGGCAGGGAGGAACTCTGGATACGTTTAAAATTAATGAGGCACCAAAGGCATGCCCCTTTTTCTAAATGTCTGAAGATGAGAAGGATTGTGGAGGATGGATAGTAAGGAGACCACGCATGAAGGGATGGATCCCGCAATGATAGGGATAGGTGCCAGGTGTGAGAGGAGGAAGGGTAAAGCGGGCATTGGGTCCTAGGAACCCCGAATCGAAGGAGCAGGTGTTTCTTGAGCGGCAATCATCTGACACGATGGTGTGGGGCTCTTGGGAACGGTTTTGCCAGGTGAGGGGTGCTCCCACTGAAATTGTGAGCCGGTTGGGAGAGAAGAATGGTGGCTCTGGGTCGATGTGAATGTGTTGTGAAGAAGAAGCCCCCGGCAGGGGCAGCCCTGTCGAGAGTGACAAGGCCAAACCGGCAATTACGCCGATGGCGCTTCTTTTGCTGATGGACCTTTTTGCTGTACCTCTCCACCGCCTGTCCGTCATGCTTGGATTCCTTGTCGTTGAAAGCCTGTGTGTTGAAAGGGTGGCCCCCTTCTTATGGTTTAATAGTGAGAAAAATCGTCCCTTTTCCGCGTTGTATCAAGACAAGGATCGAGTCGGTGGCCTTGAGATCCCTCGCTCGTGCTTCAAAGTCTTCCACAGAACGAATGATTTTGCGATTGACTTCGATGAGGATGTCGCCTGGCCGAAGGCCTGCGCGGTCGCCTGGAGAATTGGGTTCTACCTGTGTGACCATAACCCCATGGCCATCGGGGGTTTGTCCGGGTTTGACAGGTTCGACTGTTAGGCCGGCTAACGCATGGTCGCCTTGAATGGAATCGGGTCCGACCTTGGCTAATGAGGCGACATCTTTGGGCATTTCCCCAATCGAGACTGATAGGCTGACTTCTTTCCCATTTCGCCAGACGGTTAAGGGCACGGAAGTATTGGGGGCCGTGTCAGCGACCAGCGTGCGTAGATGGGTGGGATTGTTGACCTGCACCTTATTATAGGTTCGGATGATATCGCCACGTTGGAGCCCGGCCAATCCTGCAGGGCTGGTACTGAACACATCACCAACCAATGCCCCTTGAGTGTCAGGGGCATCAAACTGGCTGGCAAGCTCTGGAGAAATATCCTGGATCGAGACCCCCAGCCATCCCCGAATGACTTTGCCATGGCCGATGAGACTTTGCATGATATGTTCCACCATCTGGCTGGGGATGGCAAAGCCAATGCCCATGTAGCCGCCGGTTCGAGAGAAGATCGCAGTATTGATGCCAATGAGTTGCCCTTGGAGATTGACTAACGCCCCTCCTGAATTGCCGGGATTAATGGCGGCATCGGTTTGGATGAAATTTTCGTAATCCACAATCCCCACATTTGCCCGTCCCACGGCACTGATAATGCCCATCGTTACCGTTTGGTTCAGTCCAAAGGGATTGCCTACCGCCAGGACCAGTTCGCCCACTTCAAGAGTTGTGGAATTGCCCCAGGGCAAGGTTGGTAATCCGGTGGCGTCAATTTTAATGACGGCTAAATCTGTTTTGGGATCGGTACCGATGAGTGTAGCCGGGAGTTTTCGTTTGTCTCCTAAGAGCACCATGAGTTGATCGGCTTGTTCGACGACATGATTATTCGTGACGATATAGCCATCCTGGCTGACGATGACGCCAGAACCCAGCCCTTGTTCTGGCTGTTGCCGGGGCTGTTTAAAGCGGCGTTCAAATTCCTCTCCGAAAAACCGCCGGAACAAGGGATCATCTGGCAAAGAACTTTCAGGAGCTTGCGCTGCGCGTTTCGTGGCTGAAATGTTGACCACGGACGCCATCGCCTCTTTCGCGACTTTAATAAATGTTTCATTGGAAGCGAGAAGAGGGGTGGAAACTTTCACAATGGGAGAGCTATCAGAGGCAAGGGCCACCGCCGCGTGAGAGGTGGTCTTGGTCATAGGGCGAGAGGGTGCCGGTGTCGAAGAGGTTGAGGATGACGGAGCTTGCGAACATTGGACCGTGGCGAGTCCCAATACTCCCACGAGGACCATTCTCATGAAAAGCTGTCCTCTGCCTGTCCTTGCCGACCTTCTTAGCTGAACGAGCCTTCTCATATCTTACTCCTTATTTTTTCTATAATTT
>QJYE01000132.1 GCA_003235785.1 Nitrospirota bacterium | reverse complement strand
TGGTCGCTAGTTTGCTCGTGATGAGTGTCAGCAGTCTGTCCTTTGCCGGGATGTTCGATAAGGCTGTTGAGGCAACAGAACAAGCCAACACGATGGCCAAAGATGCGAAGGAAAAGGCAGACAGTGCCGAACACAAAACTATTGAAGCCCAAGATGCTTCAAAGCAGCAAACAGGGAGTATGCTCGACCAGGCTAAAGAAGCTGCGAAGGAAACTGTGAACGAGAAGATTGATAGTATCGGCAAGTAATATACGCGAATTGGAGAAAATCCAATGTTGAAAAACGGTCTGTGGGTAGGATGCTCACAGACCGCCTTTTTTTGTGGGAAGGCCGAGAGGGCTTATTCTCGGCGAAAGAGGGTTTGGAGAATGTTTCGAGCCGACTGAATCAGCTGGTGTGGGTTATCTCGGGCAGCACGAACCTGTTCAAGTCGGTGATGGGCCTCGGCAAAATCCGGTTGCCGTTCGATCGCATTCTTCAAAGCCGTCTCGGCTTCATGCCTATGCCCCTGAGCCATGAAGGTCAGGCCAAGATCAGAAAAGGTTTCCGCATCGTTAGGGGGGATGTGTGTGGCAGTCTCCAAGGCTTCTTGAGCCCGATGAAAGTGTTCTTGCGCGATGAGCGAACGTCCCAACCAATACCATGCCTGGTGATCCTGAGGGTTGAGTTCCACGCCTTTCCGTAAAGCCTGTTCAGCCTTTTCCCATTCGTGTGTATCGATGTAGACCGCACCAAGGCCACGAAAAGCGCCTGCCATTTCGGGGTTTAGCTGTATCGCGGCCTGATACTCCTCAATGGCTCCATTCGGGTCGCCTTGCTGGCTCAATATTTCTGCTAATCGTAGATGGGTGGGTACATCGTTTGTCTGAAACCCCGGTAATGCTCTTAGCGCTTCACGAGCCTTGCCGAGCCCGGCTTCCACCCGTTCATTTGTGACGGGGGTTCCGGTTATTCCTATTGGCTCTATCGTGAGTGGGATCTCTTGAGAGGTAAAGGCTTCATTCGCCCTTAGAATTCCCACCAGACACAGAAAAATCATGGCGTGCCATTTCATGATTCAGAAAATGGAAACCCCGGTTTTGGTGGTAAATAATTCAAGTGCATATTGTCCTGCGGCAGAATTCCCTTTTTCATTTAGGCCTGGAGACCACACGGCGACGGTTAACCGGTTGGGTATCACTCCGACAATGCCTCCGCCCACCCCACTTTTTCCTGGCAGTCCAACATTGAAGGCGAAATCTCCGGCCGCATCATAGGTTCCACAGGTGAGCATGAGGGCGTTGACCCTCTTTGTTTGGCTGGGAGTGAGGACCTTCTGATTTGTCCAAGGGCAGTGCCCCTTGTTGGCGAAAAAGAGAAATCCTTTCGCCAGGTCCACACAACTCATCGACAGGGAACAGTGAAAGCAATAAAACTCTAAAACCTCTTCGACCTCGTTCGTGAGGTTGGAAAAGCTTTTGAGAAAATTGGCCATGGCTGCATTTCGAAATCCGGCCTGCCGCTCAGAACGGGCCACCTGAGGATCATCGTGAATGGAGGCATTATTCGCTCGTTGCCTGACATACTCAAGAAAAGAAACTTGGGGCTCTTTCAGATGCGACACGAGGATATCAGAGACCACTAAGGCTCCCGCATTGATAAATGGATTTCGGGGTATGCCCTGTTCATATTCGAGTTGAACGAGAGAGTTGAAGGTTGAGCCGGACGGTTCCAGTCCCACTCGACTCCAAATCTTATCGCCTTCAAACGTGAATCCGAGGGCCAGCGTGTAGACTTTGGAAATGCTTTGAATCGAGAAATTTTCTAAGGCGTCACCCACGTGGAATAATTCTCCGTCGACGGTCTGGACCGCCATTCCAAACTTCTGAGGTGAAATGCTGGCCAGTTGGGGAATATACGTCGCGACTTTCCCCGCAGGTAATCTGTGAAGGATTTCTTGATGAATGTCTTCTAAAATTTCTTGATAGTTCATAGATTCTCACGGCTTTCGATAAAGCGAATACTGTTGGGTGTATGGAGAGGCCAGCGTTTCAAGAGAGGCTGGACTCACAATTCTTCATCCTGTTCGATCATTTCAAAGAGACTATTCACCGGTTGCCTGATGGACTTTGGGTAGACGAACCATTTAATAAGATGGCGTAATCGTGATGCGGGGTAGCCCGGTGTGCCGAGCTTAGGCCCGTAGGCATTCCACTTGGCAATGATGGACGTATTAACTCCCGGTTGGTTCAGAAACCATTGCGCCAGGTTCTCGTCATTTTTTGTGTCCATGACGGCGTTTCGAAATTGACGAAAGGAGAGACCAAAATGTCTCAGGAAATACCCGTCGATCCCGATTGGGCTACCGAGAGACAGGCGATAGAGGATAGGAAAATCGCCCTGCTGAGAGGCACGCACCTTATCAGCCATACGGGCCAGCCAGCAGCAGTCGGCTAATTTATCTTGGGGCCGACGAAGCTTCATGCAATGTTTCTCATCTTGGCTAGAAGCACACCTTCACAAGGATCTCTTGGACTCTAGAGTAATAAACCATTTCGGTTTTATTCGACCTAAATCGGTACGGACATTTTTTTTGAGAGACTGTTTCGGATCCAAGACCACCGGTCCTTTTGTTCCTCGCCAAAATATCACCCAATGCCAATAGGCACAGCTATTTTTTTTGTGCCATTTGATGGCTAATAATGCCAATGAGGGTAATGTCTCCCAGGATGTGAAGGGCGTCGTGTGAGAAGAAGCTGAGAGGCCGTAATGCCTGAGGAGTGTTCGAACATACTTTGTGTCTGACCAGAGTTGGGGATCTTGGACGTCAATGCCTAATTGGCCAGCGACCATTTTTACCTGCTTGTAACTTACGCCGGCTACTGTGGCCACAATGGCCAGCCCACAGCCGCTTCTATCTTCCTGGACAATTGGTTTCATGAGGATGAGCGGGAGGCTATGATGAACTGTGGCGTTTGCATTGATGGTCTGGTCCTTGAATGCCGAAGCTATTTGTTGGAGGGATGGCGGAAACAATCGGTCGTGTGATCATTCACCAAGCCAGCGGCTTGCATATGCGCATAGATGACCGTACTACCGACAAAACTAAACCCTCGTTTCTTGAGATCTTTGGAAAGCGCATCGCTTTCCGGTGTGGTGGCCGGGACTTGGGGCATGTCTACCCAATGATTGATTTTGGGCTTGCCTCCCACAAACTTCCAGATATAGGTGTCAAACGAGCCAAATTCCTCTTGGACTTTTAAGAAAGCTTTTGCATTGGTGATGGCTGACTTGATCTTGAGGCGATTGCGAATAATGCCGGCATTATTGAGGAGACCTATTTGTTTTTGCTCGTCGAATCGAGCCACCTTTTTGGGGTCAAATTTGGCAAAGGCCTTCCGGTAGCCTTCCCGTCGAAGCAAGATTGTCGACCAGGATAAGCCGGCCTGTGCGCCTTCAAGTATGAGCATTTCAAAATGGCGATGGTCATCATGAACGGGGACGCCCCATTCTTCATCATGATACGGAATGAAATGAGGCTTGTTACCCACCCACCCGCAGCGGATCTTCGCATGAGTTTTGGCTGTTTTCTTATTGGCCATAGGAAAACTTCTGAATGCACAATTGCAATAGCTGAGAAAGGCTACGATTTCAACGATAGCATGTCAATCTGTTCAGGGTATGGCTCGACGGCTAGATAGTCCGTGTTTGACATCGTGCGTTTGCTTCTTGATCTAATGGACCCATTGATGACTAGGAAGGCTGAAACATGCGAATTCCTCATACTGAATTCCACCATTCGATTTTGGCCGGTTGCTTAGGTGGTGTCTGTGGATTGGGTGACATGCTTGGCACATTGTCAGTGGGAGCGATGAACCCCATGGTTCATTGAGAATGTTCTGGCTTTGCCGA
>QJYE01000035.1 GCA_003235785.1 Nitrospirota bacterium | reverse complement strand
AGGAGGGTGAGGAGTCCGTCTTCTCCGGCCAAGTGGGCCGCTCCGACGATGACCAGTACGTTTTTATCTTCGGTGAGAAATTTCTCGATTTGCGGCACCCAATTCTGGTTTCGTTCGACTAAGAGTTTTTCATAGAACAGGGGGTAGGTTTTCATGGTTTCCACCAGTTCTTCCAGGCCTTCCAAATTGCCCTGATGCCATGATTTCACCATATGTAAAAACGCCTGTTCTCGTTTCTTCGAATCCGTAATCGCTAAGGTTTCCTTCAGCATGGCCTCTTGGACCTTCATGGGAAGCGTATCAAAGACCGCTATTTGATCTTGAACCGTTTCCAGCCCGCCGGTGGGTTTCCCCGCATCCTTGGCCCGTTGATAAAAATAATTCTCAATCCCTAAATCAGGGCGGAACTCAATGGACGAATCAAACTTGCCGCTCATGTTCAAATACACCACCCATGGCTTGAGCTTATTGACCTGTGCCATGTCGAGCCCCAACGGCTGTAATTTCTTTTTGAGCAGTTGATACGTGCTCGGAGCAAGGGTGGATTTGAGCGTTTGGCCTTTTGGAAGCATGTAGTATTTTTCATTCTTTTTTGCTGTGTCCGGGGAAAAAAGAATCTCCGGATCAATTTCAAAAATAACCTTCTGCGAATTGTAATAGGCATAAGAGAATGAGCGAGTGAGTGGATAATATTCTTCAGCTAAGACATGAATGGATCCTAAAATGTAGACCGTGTTGGTGTCAGATTGAATTTTATAGATGAGGCTATTGTTGTACCCATTGCCCACCATCTGACCCTGCGCAATCCCAGGCAGCACCAGGACCAGGATGAAAATCAGTAATCTGCCCATCCAATGTGCCTGAGCTGAATGATGGTTGTTGGTCATAAGGCTCTCCTTCTGTCGGTCAGGAATGAAATTTGTAAAAACGTATTCGTATTGCTAGCAGGGAACGTCGTGGGCCTGTCCATGGCGAGGTTCACGACCTACGCTATTTCTTCGGTGAGGTTGAAAGGAAGGTGAAGGATTCTGCAAGAAAAAAATGTGAAGGGGAAAACCGTTGGTGGCCGTTAATGTTTGGTTTTGTTGATTGGTATTGATTGAAGAGCAAACTTTGAATGGCAAGGGATATGAGGTGGAATAGCCTATGAGCTTTCTTCCGGTTTTGGTTTGGGCTCTTGTTGGATGACTTGGAAGTCTTTTTGGGTAATGAAGTTTCCATTGGCGTAGAGACGAAATTCATATTTCCCCGGTCCTGGAAAGACCAGGTAAGGAATATTGACGCCAAAGTCGTGTGTGGCTAAGCGGTTGTGAATCTCGATAGGCGGCAGCGACCCTTTCCCAACCAGTTGATCTTTATCCAGGTAGATTAATTGAATGTCAAAGGCGTATTGGCCTTCCGCGTCGGTCAAGGAGAAATAGACTCCAACCTGCGGATGCTGGCAGGGAAAGGTTTTTGCCCAAAGATGGGTAAACGCGCCGATGATGCTTTTCTTACCGGTCAGGCTATCAATGATAATGGTATCGCATACGAGAAATGCATGAATGCTGGGTTTGATGAAATCTGACATGCTTGAAACCTTTCGCTCGTATCCCTGTTATGAAACTTGCCAGCGATGATTAATGTATGAAGAGACGTGTGACGCCGACTCCTACCACATAGAGTCCAATAGCCAAGCCGTACGCCGGCCAAAATCCTAACTTGGGAACGGCGGCGATCATGGTGCCGACATAGAGAAACCATGGAGGGGAGAGCCAGATCAAGTTTTTTGCGAAGGAAACAGTAGGGGAATCGCCGGCATTGAGATAGATCAGAATAAACGTCACCCCGCTAATGACAGGCAACGTGCTGGCCAAGGCGGCCAAAAAGCCTTGGCCATGACTGCCCAGATACGTGGACACACTCACCAGTAAGCCGCCTAAGAAAAAATAGGCGGCGTATTTTAGTCCTTCATTCATACCAGGCTTCCGTCTCCTTCTTCTTCATTGGCTGTGAATGCCTCGTGAGCCTCCTGTTGAATGCTTTCTCCCTGACCGGTGTAGCGAGGAGAGAAGTGAAAGACCACCAGTTGTTGCACCTGGGATTTTCGCCCTAGCGTGCCAGCTTGTCGGGCAGTGAGGTGGTAGCGGTTGGCCGCCTTTTCATGATCTCGCTCTAAAAATGGTGCTTCGCAAAACATGGAGTCGGCGTCTCGGGACAATTCGATAATCTTTCGTTCGTTCTCCGCATCATACCGACAATCCACGATGTAAGCGATTTTCTGTCCACGGCTCATGGTGACAAACTGTTCCTTGAGTTCTCCCAGAATAAACGCCCTGGTTTCCTTTCGGTGTTCAAGATAAAGCGTGGCATCGAAGATATGGGAATCGGGTTTTCCTTCCCAAATGAGTTGTTTGACTTCTTTGAGCCAGGAGCCCACTGGCAGGCCGGCTTCATGTAAGCGGACCTTGTTGATATTGATATGAAACGGTTCCTCCAGCGCAAAAGCTAAAGACGGAATGCGATGATTGAGGGCGACGGCCTTAACAGAGAGGGATGGCTCTACTAGCACTGAAAACACCTCGGAATGGTCGGCTGGAATAGGTGGGTGATGTTGGCAGGTGAATCCGTCTTTTGCGTGAAACTCTGCCTGCTCAATCCGGTCGATGTGAAATTCTCGAACTTCCAGGCTCAACGGATACCCATCCACCAGGTTCCAGGTATAGCCCTGGAGCTTGCCGTGGATGTTGGCGATGAGACCAGGCGGGCCGTACAGCCGAATCCGCTTGCCACGGCCAAGGGCTATCCGAATCAACCGATCGAAGCCGATAAAATGATCCATGTGGGTATGGGAAAGAAATATATCCTGGACACGAAGAAGAGAGGTTGGACTTAACGTCGTGTTGTCTCCCAAATCAAACAAGAGCGCTCTGCGGCTCCACCGAATTTCTACAAAGAGACCAGGATCGCCAAAGGGGTCGTTGACCAGATGGGGGGAAAAAGAAGGAGTCATGCCAATGCCGCACGGATAATCAGGTATTCAATGATCACTTCCATGAAGTGCGCGGCGATGGGGATATAGAGATTCCGGGTTTGGAGCCAGATCCATCCCCAGATGAGACCATCCCAAAGGGCAATCCAATGGAGATGTTGAAAGGTGGAAACCATAAACGGGTCAAACGCAAAGGCTAAACTGGAAATTCCCAGGGCCGCGACTGGTGCGATACTCGATAGGCTCTTCGAGGATCTTGTGTGTTGGGGGACCAGGGCCAGCAAGCGTCCAAGTAAGAATCCCCGAAAATTTATTTCCACTGCAATGGCGATGAATAGAATGAACCATGGCACCATGAGGGCGAGGGGTAGGTGGGCATGAGGCGTATCCCGAAGGAATTCAATGTCCAATCCCAGAGCAGGGGCTCCATAGAGGATCAGGATCGTATTGAAGCTTCCGAGTAGGAGTCCAAGCAACAGTCCTATCCGTATGCCAGCCCTGATTTTGGTCGATTGAAGTCCAAGCTTGTGAATGATATCCGTATTGCAAATAGCCCAGATGCCGAAACTCATGTAGGTGATGATCTGTGGTGCAAATTGGCAAAGGCGATTAGCTTGCCATGAATCCGGGAGCAGGTAGAAGGTCACTGTGGCGAGTATGGGAATTATGGCTAAACCGGCCACCGTCTCTTGGGAAGGCTTTTTTCGTAAAGAAGCCATTTGGCAGTCTGGTCTGTCAGAAAATACATTTTTTCTGGCGGAGAGAGGGGACGGTTGAGGATGGGGACTATTCATCACTTCAATGAAATTGTTTTCTGATTAGGTTTTATTGTTCATCTCTTCTTATTGATAGCGCAAGGCTTCGGCCGGATCCAGCTTTGAGGCTTTTATGGCAGGGAAGAGACCAAAACCCACACCTACTCC
>QJYE01000370.1 GCA_003235785.1 Nitrospirota bacterium | reverse complement strand
CAGCCCGGGTATACCGGATCGTTGGCGGAGTATGAGCGGTCTGGCGGCTATCAAGCGCTTCGCAAAGTTTTACAAGACATGCAGCCGGATCAGGTGATTGAAGAAGTCAAAAAATCAGGCTTGCGGGGCCGGGGAGGTGCGGGTTTTCCCACCGGGGTGAAATGGGGATTCATTCCTAAAGATCACCCTGGGCCGATATATCTCTGTTGTAATGCGGATGAGAGCGAGCCCGGCACGTTTAAAGATCGGCAATTGATGGAGCGCGACCCTCACCAAATGTTGGAGGGCATGGCCATTACCTGTTTTGCGATAGGTGCCAAGACGGCCTACATTTATATTCGAGGGGAGTTTCGGCTTGGGGCCAGTATTCTCGAGAAAGCCGTTCACGAAGCCAATGCCGGTGGATATCTTGGCGAGAATGTCTTGGGCAGTGGACGGACGATCAAGATTTATGTTCATGCCGGTGCCGGTGCGTATATCTGCGGTGAAGAAACGGCGCTCCTGGAATCATTAGAAGGCAAGCGGGGCATGCCCCGCTTTAAACCACCGTTTCCTGCCACTCATGGACTCTATCAAAAGCCAACTGTGGTGAATAATGTTGAAACCATGGCAAATATCCCGCACATCATCAATCGCGGTGGCCAATGGTTTGCCGGGATTGGGTCTCCACCGAAGAGTTGTGGCACCAGGATCTTTTGTCTCAGTGGCCATGTGAAGCGCCCGGGCAATTATGAAGTGCCTATGGGCATTCCCTTTCGTGAATTTATTTATGACGTCGGGGGAGGGATGCGATCGGATAAGCCCTTGAAAGCCTTTATTCCGGGCGGGGCATCTGCGCCGTTCCTCACCCCGGAACATTTGGATGTCAAGATGGATTTCGAAGCTGTGGCTATGGCTGGTTCTATGCTAGGGTCGGGTGGTGTGACGGTGATGGAAGAAGGCACCAGTATGGTGTGGGCAGCGTTACGGTTGATGGAGTTTTTCTATCATGAGTCCTGCGGGAAATGTACGCCATGTCGGGAAGGCAGTTCGTGGCTTGTACAAACCCTCCAGCGAATCTGGAACAAACAAGGCCGTGAAGGAGATATTGAGCTGTTAAGTGATCTTTGCAAGAACATCGCGGGGCGCACCGTTTGTGCGTTTGGAGAAGCGGAGGTTGGGCCCATTCAAAGTACCATAAAATATTTTCGCCATGAGTATGAGGCCTTAATTCGTGAAGCCCAAGCCACGACGCCCCGGAAAAAAGAAATTCCCGTGCTGACGCATTGAGTCACAAGACTATGGCAACATCATCTACCACCAAAGATATGATTACGTTGACCATCGATGGTCAGACGGCCACGGTGCCTAAAGGGACGTTGGTGATTGAAGCGGCGCGTCAGGTTGGGGTCATGGTTCCGCATTTCTGCTATCACCCGAAGTTGTCGCCGGATGCCAATTGCCGCATGTGTCTTGTGGAAATTGAAAAGATGCCGCGATTGCAGACATCATGCAGCACACCGGTGGCCGAAGGCATGGTGGTGAAATCGGCTTCTTCTGCCCAGGCCCAGGAGGCGCGCAAATCGGTCTTGGATTTTATCCTCGCCAATCATCCGCTGGATTGTCCGGTATGTGATCAGGGTGGACGCTGTGACCTGCAGGATTTTTCGCATGAATATACGGCGACGACCAGCCGGTTCAAAGAACTGAAGCGGGTTTTTCAGAAAGAATATTTTAGTCCCCTTATTGAAACGCAAATGAATCGTTGCGTCCAATGTTTACGCTGCGTGCGGTATTGTGATCAGGTGATGGATGTGAAAGCCCTCGCGCCGGTGGGTCGCGGGACGTTGACGGAAATCAAATCCTTTGGTGCCCATGAATTGGATTGCGAATTTTGTGGGGGGTGTATCCAGATTTGCCCGGTTGGAGCCATTACCAGTCGACTGTCCATGTACGAATTTCGTCCGTGGATGCTGAAGCGGACGGACTCTGTCTGTGGGTATTGTGGCGATGGTTGTCAAATCACCTTCCAAACCAAAGACAATGCCCTTATAGAAATTAATTCTACTCAAGGTGCTGGTCGAAATAATGGCGATCTCTGCGCGCGGGGTTACTTTGGTTACCATGTGAGTGAACATCCCGATCGATTGACTTCACCGTTGATTCGTGAGGGAAAGGCCTTCAAAGCCGTTCAATGGGAAGACGCGTTGGATTTCGTAGGGCAGCGATTGTTGGCCATCAAGGCCAAATACGGTCCCGATGCGATAGGCGGGTTGATCTCTGGGCGATGTACGAATGAAGACGTTTATGTCTTTCAGAAATTCATGCGTGTTGTGGTTGGGACCAATCGCATTGATAGCAGCGTGCGGTATGGTCATTTGAATGGCGTGCATGCCATGCAACGGGTGCAAGGTACCCATCGTTGGGCAGTGAGTTTCGACGATATTGAAGCGGCAGATACGTTGTTACTCGTAGGGACGAACCTTACAGAAACCAATCCGATTACGGGTTTAAAGGTCAAAGAAGCGGTGAAACGGCGAGGTGCCAAGCTCATCACGATTGAAGCCTTAGTGCCGGCCATTGGAAACATCAGCAATATCTCTAATCTGGCCCAACATCATTTCGCTGTCAAACCGACGGCCTATGCTGCGGCAATCCTGGGCCTGTTAAAAGCGGTGGTTGATCAGCAAAGACTTGATGCGGAATTGCAAGCCAAGGCGAAACCCTATTTCAGCGACATCACAGCTAATCTGCAGGCACTTTCGTGGGGAGCCATCCATGCCCAAACGGGAATGGATTCGGATTCGTTTGCTCAAGCCGCGCAAGTCTTTGGTCTGGGCCAAAAAGTGGTTATTCTGGTGGGACCTGGTGTCTTAAGGTCTCAAGGTGGATTTGGAATGACGATGAACCTGTTGGATCTTTTAATACTGACGGGGAAGCTCACCAAGCCCGGCTGTGGCCTTGCGCCTTTGGCTGAAGAAAACAATGATCAAGGGGCCTTTGAAATGGGTGGGATTGGAGCAGTCTTGCCTGGTGGAACATCCTTGGGTGATGCTGAAGCGCGGGAAGCGTTGGCGCAATCATGGGGTCGGCCGCTTCCCGATACGGCTGGTTCCTCCTTGCCGCAGATGATTGAAGATGCTCAACAGGGCAAGTTGAAGGCCTTGTTGGTGGTCGGGGAAAATCCGCTGGCTTCTTTGCCGCCGTCATCAGGCATTCAGACAGCGCTAGAGAAACTCGAACTGGTGGTCTGTCAGGAGTTGTTTTTGACTGAAACGGCCCAAGAGGCTCATGTCGTTCTGCCTGCGTGTTCCTATGCTGAAAAAGACGGGACCTTTACGAACACGGAAGGCCATATTCAGTCCGTGCGAAGAGCTATAGATCTGGTGGGTGACAGCCGGCCGGATTGGGAGATTTTTTCGGCGCTTTCGGTGATGATGAATGACCCGATGGAATACGGAGACGTCAAGGAAATCGGCAAAGAAATTCGGAATCTTCTTCCCGGCACGCGAACGTTAGGGCCTGCCCCGTTGCCTGCGCAGCCTGATGCCACTGCCATCGCCAGATATGTCACGGCAGATTATCAGCGGGATGTGGCTATGCGGTATCAATTGTCGCCTATCGATTCACCTGATGATGCGGATCACCTGACCTTGCAGGTCTCGCAGTCGTTGTTTCATTCTGGAAAATTTTCCCGAAAAGCCAAGGGGTTGGTGCAAGTCGAAGCCAAAGGGAAAATCTATCTGCATCCTGAAGAGGCAGCTCGACGAGGCTTAAGTGAGGGGGACACCGTGAAAGTGAGCAATGCTTTGGGCGAAGTGATGGCCCCGGTCGGCCTTCGTGAGCGGGTTCCAGAAGGCATGGCGGTGTTTCCCGAACATTTTGATGAAGAGATTCGTCGGTTATTGCCATATACTGTTGATCCGGAGACGCAGGTGCCCTATTGCAAGGTGACTCGCGTTCGTCTTGAAAAAGTGAGCGGGGCCTGAGGCGCTCTAAGTGCATGTTGATTTATAGAGGAGAGGAGTGAATCCGTCATGGATACGGGTATTCGATTAGCCCTAACGTTAGGCCAGATTGGCGCCGTCATGGTGGCTGTGCTCTTGACTGTGGCCTTGCTCACATTGCTAGAGCGTAAGGTATTGGGTTGGATGCAAGACCGGATGGGACCAATGGAGGTCGGTCCCTATGGTATTTTGCAACCCGTGGCCGATGGCTTAAAGCTCTTTTTTAAAGAAGACATCATTCCGGCCGGAGCCAATAAGTTCATGTTTAGCCTGGCGCCGGTCTTGTCGTTAGTGCCTGCCCTCATTGGCTTTGCCGTTATTCCCTTCGGACCCGATTGGACCGTTGATGTCGGTGGTGTCAACTTCAAGCCCTTTGTTATTACGGATATCAATATCGGTATTTTGTATATTCTCGCGTTTGCCTCTATTGGGGCCTACGGCATTATTCTTGGAGGGTGGTCTTCGAATAGTAAATATTCCTTGCTTGGCGGGTTACGGTCAGCTGCGCAATTGATTAGTTATGAATTGAATGTGGGACTCTCGATTGTTGGCGTCTTACTCCTTTCGAGCTCCTTGAGCCTGGTTACGATAACCAATGCGCAAGGCGGTGGATTTTGGAATTGGTACTTTTTCGCATGGGGGTCCTTCCCTCAAGCGATTGCCTTTGTCGTGTTCATTATTTCTTCTGTTGCCGAAACAAATCGGACCCCATTCGATTTGCCGGAAGCAGAAAGTGAATTGGTGGCCGGGTTCTTTACTGAATATAGCGGCATGAGGTTCGCCTTCTTCTTCCTGGCAGAATACGGCAATATGATCTTGGTGTCTTGTGTGGCCACGGTGTTGTTTTTTGGTGGATGGCATGCGCCATTTGAGTTTCTGCAGGGGCCTGAGTCTCTTCATTGGTTGACGGGAATGTTCTGGTTTACCTTTAAGGTCTATGGGTTCCTCTTTTTGTTTTTCTGGTTGCGGGCCACGTTGCCTCGCTTGCGGTATGACCAATTGATGCGGTTTGGTTGGAAAGTACTGTTGCCGATTGCCCTGGGCAATATCGTGGTGACAGCCATTGTTGAATATATTTTCCCTTGAAGATGATTGAGAACGAGGATCAATGAATCTCAAAGAATGGATTAAGACTCTCACGTTTTATGAGATCCTCTTGGGGATGAAAGCGACAATGTCGCATCTTCTGCATTATAAGCCGATTACGTTGCAATACCCGCATGAGAAGAGAGCCCTTCCGTCTAATTATCGCGGGATGTTAGCACTGTTGCGTTATGATGACGGGACAGAAAAATGTGTGGGGTGTGATCTGTGTGAAGCGGCCTGTCCGTCGCGGGTCATCCGGGTGGTGAGTTCGGAGGTGCCTGGAGAGCCCACCAAGCGGTATTCCAAGGAATATTACATGGATATGACTCGTTGCTTGTTTTGCGGATTATGCGTGAAAGCCTGTCCCGTTGATGCGTTAGGGATGACACAGGAGTACGAATGGGCTGTCTATGATAAACGGCAACTTCATCTGAATAAACAGCAACTCCTGGCCATTGGTGATCGGAATTTTCCAGTCAGAGAAAAACGCTTGGAGTTCCAACATCCGAATGTGGCGTATTTCAATGTAGGGTTTAAAGACATTCCGCAAAAGGAAGCCTGATTCTCCGTCTCAACCACCACAAGTTATGGGAACATTTGCCTTTTTTTATTTTGCCGGGATCATTGTCGCGACCGCAGGGATGGTCGTCGCATTCAAAAATCCCATCTATAGTGCGTTGGCCTTGTTGGTCATGTTTTTTCATGTGGCCGGCCTGTTTGTCACGTTACATGCCGAGTTTTTAGCGATCATTCAAATATTGGTCTACGCAGGGGCCATTTTGGTGTTGTACCTCTTTGTGGTTATGCTCCTGAACTTAAAACGAGAAGAACATTTTCATCGGCAGCTTCTTGTCGGAGTGTTTCTGGGGTGTGTGCTCTTTGCCGAAGCGGTCTTGCTGGTGTTGAAAGGGGAGACGACGCTTGGGAACAGTCTTCCTGCCGCCGACACTTCGGTGGAACTCACCCGCGGGAATACAGAGTCGATTGGTGAATTATTGTTTTCCACGTACCTGTTTCCCTTTGAACTGGCTTCGCTCATCTTGCTTGTGGCCATGGTTGGTGCCGTGATCTTGACAAAAAAAGGTATTTTGGAGGTCAAGAATTAATGGATGTTCCTGTCAGCTACTATGTCGTGTTAAGCGGCATTGTCTTTTCTATCGGGCTTGTCGGCGTCCTCATTCGGCGAAATATCATTATCATTCTCTTATCCGTTGAGTTGATGCTGAATGCCACGAACATTAATTTTGTGGCGTTTTCTTCCTATCTGGGGAATCTGTCCGGTCAGGTCTTTGTGTTCTTTGCGTTGACCGTGGCTGCGGCAGAGGTCGCTGTCGGGTTGGCGATTATTATCGCGCTGTACCGACATTCGTCCAGTATCAATATTGACGACTTCCGGTTGTTGAAATGGTAAGGCGATGGTCTACGCCTTAATCCCCCTGCTCCCACTGTTGGCCTTCGTGGTCCTTGGTCTTGGTGGTCATGTGATCAAGGAACGGGCGCACCTTATTGCGGTTCCTGCCGTTGTCGGATCCTTTCTCCTTTCTCTGATGGCATTAAGTGAAGTGGCCAACGGAACGGAGCTGCGCATTCCTCTCTATACCTGGGCAGATTCCGGCAATCTCACCATTACCTTAGGCCTGTTTATCGATCAGTTGACGGTGGCCATGTTGATGCTGGTGACTATTGTGAGTTCTCTCGTGCATGTCTACACGATTGGTTATATGCATGGCGAACCGGGTTATGCCAGATTTTTCAGTAATATTGCCTTGTTCACCTTTTCGATGTTGATGCTGGTGATGTCTGATAACTTCCTGCAGCTGTTTGTGTTTTGGGAAGCGGTGGGCCTGTGTTCGTATTTGCTTATCGGACATTGGTATGAGCGACAATCCGCCAGAGCTGCTGCGACAAAAGCTTTCCTCGTCAACCGGGTCGGTGATTTCGGATTCATGGTGGGGATTTTGTTGGTGTTTGTCACGTTTGGCAGTTTGCAATATCAGGCGGTCTTTTCCCAACTGGATACCGTAGCTGCGGGAACCGTGAATCTTTTGGGAGCCATTGGCGGAAATTGGGAGATTTCGGTCATGACCATGATCTGCCTGTTCCTGTTTGTGGGTGCGGTCGGCAAGTCCGCGCAGGTCCCATTGCACGTCTGGCTCCCTGATGCAATGGAGGGGCCGACACCGATTTCTGCACTCATTCATGCCGCGACGATGGTAACCGCCGGTGTCTTTATGGTGGCCCGCCTGGCTCCCCTGTATAACCTTTCGCCCGTTGCCATGGATGTGGTGGCCGTTGTGGGTGGTGTGACGATGTTTCTGGGTGCCACGATTGCGATGACCCAAACGGATATCAAACGCGTGGTGGCGTATTCCACCTTAAGCCAACTGGGGTACATGATGATGGCGTGTGGGCTGGGAGCCTATGTGTCCGGCATGTACCATCTGCTCACTCACGGGGCGTTTAAGGCCTTATTGTTTTTGGGGTGTGGTGCCGTGATTATTGCGTTGCACCATGAACAGGATATGAGCAAGATGGGCGGCCTCAAAAATAAATTGCCCGTGACCTATTGGACTTTTGTGATCGGGTCGTTAGCCCTGGCGGGTTTCCCCTTAACCGCAGGTTTTTTCAGTAAGGATGCCTTGCTGTTATCTTCGTGGATGTCCGGTGGCTTAGGGCAAGTGCTCACAGTGCTGGGATTACTCACGGCTATGATGACGGCGTTTTACAGTTTCCGTCTCGTGTTTGTGACCTTTTGGGGAGATTCACGCGTTGACCCTCACCATGCGGGGCACATTCATGAGCCCTCCAAGACGATGACCGTTCCCCTCCTGATACTTGCCGTATTGAGTATTCTGGCTGGCTATATCGGCATCCCTGAATTTCTTGCCCCGGCGTTTCCTGGTGGTGAAGGTGCTGGTCATCATGAAGGGGCTGCAGCAACGGGAATTATGATAGCGGCAACGGCGATGGGAATTTTGGGCATTGCCGGGGCCTATTTTGTCTATGTGAAATCACCTGGTTTGCCGGATCGTTTAGCAGCGCAATGGCAATCCCTCTATCAATTGTCATTGAATAAATGGTTTGTGGATGAAGTCTATGATCGAACCGTTGTCATTCCGACCTTGAGGATGGCGGATAGTTTATGGAAACGAGTGGATGTGGCAATCATTGATGGTGCGGTCAATGGAGTCGCGCGTGCCGTGGCCTGGGGAGGATGGGTGACGCGGGTACTTCAAAGTGGACAAGCACAAAACTACGCGCTGGCCATGACGGTCGGCGCCGTAGTGATTCTCGGCGCATTGATTTTCTTATAAATGCAAGAGGGGAGATACATTGAGCAGGAGAAGAAGCAATTGTGACTGAAGTGGTGGCAACCGGGGGCACACCCTGGCTCACGCTGGTATTAATTCTGCCGTTGCTTGGCGTGCTGGCCACGTTATTGGCCCATGAGTCCATGTCTCGCCAAATTGCGTTGGGAACGTCACTGGTGACGTTTGTGGCGTCGTTGCCGCTTTGGTTCGTGTTCGATAATGGTACTGCAGGTATGCAGTTTGTAGAAAAACATCTCTGGATTGATTCTCCGGCCATCCATTATGCCTTAGGGGTGGATGGCATTAGTATGCCACTTGTGCTCCTGACCACCTTTCTCACCCCGTTGTGTATTCTGGTGTCATGGACGGCGATCGAAACACGAATGAAAGAATTTTTGATCAGTTTGCTCGTGATGGAAACCGCCACCATTGGGGTGTTTGTGGCATTAGATTTTGTCCTCTTTTATATCTTTTGGGAAACGATGCTGATTCCCATGTACTTATTGATTGGGGTGTGGGGGGGACCGAATCGTATCTATGCCGCCATAAAGTTTTTTCTCTATACCCTGGCAGGGAGCATTCTTCTGCTTGTGGCGATTCTGGTCTTGTATTTTGAGGGCGGACGAACCTTCGATATTCTGGCCCTTACGCATGCCTCCTATGCCCCGAGTTTGCAGGCGTTGTTGTTCTGGGCGTTCTTTGCCGCGTTTGCGGTGAAAGTACCCATGTTTCCGTTCCATACCTGGCTGCCGGATGCGCATGTGCAGGCCCCGACAGCGGGCAGCGTCATTCTGGCAAGTGTGTTATTGAAGTTGGGTACCTATGGCTTCTTGCGGTTTTCCCTTCCCATGTTGCCGGACGCGTCCGTCGCCTATACCCCCATCATTATGATCTTGTCCGTCATTGCCATTATTTATGGCGCCTATATGGCTCTGGCCCAAAGTGATATCAAAAAGTTGATTGCCTATTCCAGTGTGAGCCACATGGGCTTTGTGACCTTGGGAATTTTTGCGCTGAATGCACAGGGTATTGAAGGTGCAGTGCTCCAAATGATCAATCATGGGATTACGACTGGTGCGCTGTTTATGTGTGTGGGCATTATTTACGAGCGGACCCATAGCCGGGAAATCAGCGAAAACGGTGGGCTGGCCAACGCCATGCCGAAGTATGCGACCTTTTTGGTCATCTTCGCCCTGTCGTCTGTGGGGCTGCCAGGCATGAATAGTTTCGTGGGTGAATTTTTGGTGTTGATTGGCGTGTTCGCCTGGGATAAGTTGACTGCCACAGTAGCTGCGTTGGGCATTATTTTAGCCGCCGTCTATATTCTGTATTTGGTGCAACGGATCGTCTATGGACCAGCATCTCCAAAGATGCTTCCCAGGCTCACTGATCTCAATTCCCGTGAGTTTGGCATGTTGGTGCCATTAGTGGTGCTGGTATTCTGGATAGGACTCTATCCCAAGCCGCTCTTGGATGTGATGCATGCAAGTGTGAAACGCGTGGTGGCCACACAATCGGCATCCGTTATCGTGCAACAGAACGGTATGGCTAAAGATCCAGCCTTGGTGATGTCCAATGTCCTTCCTTCAGCCGCCTCACTCCCTCTTGATATAGAGGCAGCCCCATGAGTATTCCTTTCGCTGATCTTGTCACCATCATTCCAGAATTGTTGGTTGTGGGAATCGCATGCCTGATTCTGGTTCTCGATCCTATTACTCCAACACACAAAAAGGATTTTTTGGCCTGGATGAGTCTTGGTGTGTTGGGGGTCTGTGCACTGGTGACCATGAGCGGGTTCGGTGGGAGCGCCATGGCCTTCAGTGGATTGGTGCTGGTGGATGCCTATGCCGCATTCTGGAAATTATTGTTATATCTGGTGAGTGGCCTGACTATTTTATTATCGATGAGCTATCTCAAAGAAGAAAAGATTGACCTCGCAGAATATTACGCCTTTGTATTGCTGGCCCTAGCAGGCATGATGGTGATGGTCTCTGGTGCCGATCTCCTTACGATCTATCTAGGCATCGAACTCATGTCGATTACGCTCTATATCATGGCTGGGTTTAAACGCTTCGAAGCCCGATCGATTGAAGCCTCGGCCAAGTATTTTGTGTTGGGGGCCTTTTCTTCAGGAATTTTGCTCTATGGTATTTCCCTGTTATTTGGTGTCACTGGAAGTACAAGGCTGACCGAAATCGCTGCAGCGGTGAATGGCTCAGCGTTGGATGATCCGCTGATGCTCTTAGCACTCATGCTCATTATTGTCGGCTTTGGGTTTAAGGTTGCAGCCGTGCCGTTTCACATGTGGACACCAGACGTGTATGAAGGTGCGCCCACCTCGGTGACGGCCTTTATGGCGGTGGCTTCAAAAGCCGCTAGTTTCGCCGCGTTTCTCCGCGTGCTCTTAGAGGCGTTTGGTGGGGTTAAACCTCATTGGAATGTGTTGATTCTCGGGGTGTGCTTAGTCACCGTAGCTTTGGGAAATTTGGTGGCCATCGTCCAAACTAACGTCAAGCGTATGTTGGCCTATTCCAGTATCGCGCATGCCGGCTATGCCTTGGTAGGAGTGGTGGTTGCAGGCTGGGTAGGAACCGCAGCGGACATCTCATCTCGTGGTGTGTCCAGTCTTATGCTGTATCTGGCCATCTATTCGTTTATGACTCTAGGGGCCTTTGCGATGGTCGCGATGTTGCGAAAAGGTGGTCTAGAGGGGGAAGAGATTGAAGACTTTACGGGATTGGCCAAACGGCATAAAGGTGGGGCCTTCCTCATGATGGTGTTTATGGTTTCTTTGGCCGGCATTCCACCCACGGCTGGGTTCATTGGGAAATTCTATCTATTCATGGCTGCGGTCAATGCGGGTTTGGCCTGGCTAGCCATTTTCGGGTTGATCTTTGCAGCGATTTCCGCATTCTATTATTTGCGCATTGTCATGGTGATGTACATGCGTGAGCCGTCCCCTGAACAGGAGAAACATACACGTTTGGTTCTTTCTCCCCAAGTTTCCGTCGTTCTTGCCTTTGCTCTTGTGGGTGTCGTTTTTCTGGGAATCTTTCCAGGGCCATTAGTCTCCATCGCCGACCTTTCCGTCATTCCCATCAGCTCACTTAAATAGGTTCCTTTGTTTTTTCGCATTGTGTCTCTCTGAATTAGTTGAGAGTGAGAGGATTATGCATGTGGTTCCAAGGCTAATACTCCCATTCCAAGGACCATCAAGGTCGCGCCAGCCAGTCGCTCTTTTCCCTGGCGCTCTCGTAGGAACACGATGCCCCAGAGGACGGCGAACAAGATACTTGTTCGTTTTATTGCGATGACCGAGGGGACTGACCCTAAGCTGAGCGCAGTATTGTGAAAATACAGGCCCATGGCCTGAAAGAGGCCGATGGCAAGAAGGATTCCTAGAATTTGACCGAGTGGGGTAGGAATAGTTGGGCGAGGCAGAAAACGAAACATGATGAAGAAGCCAGCCGTCATCACAGTGGTGATCGAAAGACTCCAAAAGATTGGGGAAGAATTCTGTACTCCGATTTTGTCGAAGTTGGATGAGAAGCTGTAAATCAGGGCCACTGATAACATGCGTCTTGGCCCGGGCTGAGAAATCAAGGCCCATAATGGTGTGAGCCACCCTTGTTGTGTTGATTGAAGGTGAAGGATGTAGGTGCCCGCTACGATGCAGAGAATACCTGTTATGTCCTGTATCTTCGGTACGTCGTTCACGAGCAAGGGTGAGGTGATGAGTAGAAAGATCGGGGTGAAGGAAATGAAGGGAATCGCGAGTGACATGTCAGAAGCTTGTAGGGCACGCATGAATTGGAATAAAGCCAGTACGTTCAATGTTCCACCCAGCACGAGGGCGGGAAGGTATTGTGGCCCAAGTGTTGGCATGGAACCGGTGAACATCAGAATGGCGAGTAAGAAGGGAATGGGAGTAGCGGATGCGGCGAGCGAAGCAAGTTGTGGCGAAACGGTACGCAACCCGTGTTTGCTACAGAGGTCTTTAAACGATTCGCTTAAGGCCGCTAACAGAGCAAAATAGAACCAAGCCATGGGTGAAGATTTTGTCTAAGGTGTGAGAGTTAACCCTATTTTTTCCTGGTCGATCTTACAGGGATTGAAGGGATTCCTCCAATAATTATTGATTTGCGGAAATTCAATTAGAGAGATCCCTGAGGATAAGCTATGTGGGGAGGGAATTTTAATTTTTTAGAGGATAAAACCTGTGAGTAACTTCATCGATATGGT
>QJYE01000369.1 GCA_003235785.1 Nitrospirota bacterium | reverse complement strand
GCCGTTCTTGCCGATTTCAAGGCCTTTACCAAAGCCCGTGGCTCAGAGTCCGTGGTGATCTGTGGCAAACTGGAAAGTGAAATTGCTGAACTTTCCGGTGAAGACCGTGATCTCTTTATGCAGGACCTGGGCATGGAACAAAGCGGCCTCGAGAAAGTGATTGTCGGAGCGTATGCGACCCTAGGGCTCTGTTCGTACTTTACCTGTGGGCCGCAAGAGGTCCGAGCCTGGACCATTCCAGTTGGTGCGAAAGCCCCTCAGGCCGCCGGTGTGATCCATACCGATTTCGAAAAGGGCTTTATTAAAGCTGATGTCTATAGTTGCACGGATATTGAGCAATATCGTTCGGAAGTCGCTTTACGCGAGAAGGGCCTCATCCGTTCCGAAGGCAAGGAATATATCGTCAAAGACGGCGATGTCTGTCACTTCAAGTTCAACGTCTAAGTCATCAGGCATTTACAACGCTTGCCCTGCCAACTTTTCCTAACCATGAGGTGACGACTCCTTCTTGCTACCTTTCACCCTTAGTGACAAAAAATGCCAAATATCCAGATGTAATGAGTCTGAAAACGGGACTCCGCAATTTCTTTTCGGTTCATCACTATCCTGATTCCTGTTGACTTCCTTTAATAGTTACAATAACCAAATACTCATGCTTTACATTAATTTGTACGCGTCTAACACCACGACTCTATGTCAAATGAGAACTATTTCCAAATTTAAACCAATACATAGCTTTACCTAAAAAGTTCCAGTTATTTTAAATTTTCTACTCCCTATTTGGTGAGCATTTTGTTAGGTTATCAGTCATGACTTCCGGAGACTTATGGCAGCACGCGTGGTGATTACAGGAATGGGGATCGTTTCCCCCATAGGCATTGGGGTTACTCCATTTTGGAAAGCCGCACTTCGTGGGCAATCGGGCATTACCGCCATTGAATCGTTTGGAGATCTTCCAATGGATGGGTACCGGTCCAGAATTGCGGGGCAAATCCATCAATTCCAACCGCCCGACCCAAGTGACGATAAATTTTCCTCCCGGGTGGACCGTTACGCACAAATGGCCTTAATGGCGACTCGGGAAGCGATTGAGGATAGCGGCCTCTGCCTTGAGGAAGAGCGAGCAGAACGGCTTGGTGTGATGGCCGGGGTCGGCATGGGTGGCATGATGATGGGTGAACGGGAGTTGACCAATCTGTATGAATCACAAAAACCCCACCGAGTCCACCCAAATTTCATTCCGACAATCACCTTGAATTCCGCGTCTGGCATCATCGCCTTGGCTGTAGGGGCTAAAGGCCCGAATCTGACAATTTCCACCGCCTGCTCATCCAGCATTCATGCAATTGGACAAGCCATGCAGTGCATTCGGCATGGCCAAGCTGATATGATGGTCGCCGTTGGTGCCGATGCCAGCATTACGCCATTGGTTTTCGCTGGGTTTTGTTCATTGCGGGCTCTTTCTACGAAATATCATGCTCAACCTCACCTCGCCTCCCGGCCATTTGATCGCGGACGTGATGGCTTTGTGATGGGGGAAGGCGCGGGAACGCTCATACTGGAATCACTTCAGCATGCGACACGTCGCAAAGCACGCGTGTATGCCGAACTCGTTGGGTATGCCAGTACCAGTGAGGCCTATCACATGGTGATTCCCAAGGAAGACGGACTGGATATCGCTCGAACCATGACCCTGGCCCTTCAAGATGCGAAAGTCGAGCCCAGACAGGTCGACTACGTGAACGCTCATGCCACCTCAACCATCGTAGGGGACGAAGTGGAGGTGAAAGGCCTACGTGCGGTTTTTGGGAAACGCGCCAATACCATTCTGGTGAATGCCACAAAATCTTTGATAGGCCATACCTTAGGAGCGGCTGGGGCCATCGCCACCATCGCCACAACGTTATCGCTCAACAACAAAGTGATCCATCCAACCTTGAACTATACAGATCCGGATCCCCTCTGTGCCTTACCCGGCATTTCCTCCAAGTCACAGAAGAAATCTCTCCGGATCGCCTTGGTCAATGCCTTCGGATTTGGTAGTAATAATGGCGTCTTAGTTCTCAAGAAATTCCCATGACGACACCACGACAGCCTTCTTCCAATGGGCTCAATCAGCAAGTTTACGTTACGTTAGCAGACTATCTTAGGCGCGACCCGGCCGCCCTGCATCCTGACGATTCCCTTCGGGACGACCTCGGTTTAGATTCCCTACAAACCATCGAGTTAGTGTATCAAGTCGAATCGGCATTCGACTTGCAAATTCCGGATGAAGACTTTGGACGATTGCGAACCATCGGTGATGTCGTCACCTATCTTGGTGAACGGACAGGCTCCATTCACAATCATTCCTCACCGGCTCAACCTTCCATCAAAGCCAAGAAGCCCAGCACCCGCACCACAACTCCCACTCCATCTCGCAAAGGCCAATCTCGCCCTCGCACAAAGACGTGAACGCATGAATCACTCGCTCTGTTCTTCAACAAATCCCATTTCGCTCCAAGAGCTCGCACAGCATATAGAAGCCACGATTCAAGGGTCAGCTGAAATATTGATTTCAGGCTTATCCCACTTAGAAGGGGCCTCCCCCGGCGACCTCTCTTTTGTGTTGAAACCGAAGTTCCATGAAGCCGCAAGGCACTCTCAAGCCGCAGCCTTTCTGACGACTCAACCAATCCCTGATGATCCACGCCCTCAACTGATTACCCCTCATCCGTTGCTGGCCATGGCCACCCTGGCACAAAATTTCTTTCTACCTCCTCTTCCTCAACGAGGCATTCATCCAACCGCCGTCACCGGGCAGGATGTCCGTATCGGGCCCAACGTTTCGATCGGACCACTGGTGACCATAGGCGATCGTGCCGAGATTGGCTCAGGTGTCACCATTTATGCTGGCGTGCATATTGGAGAAGATACCGTGATTGGAGACGATTGCATCCTGTATCCCCACGTCTCCTTACTCTCAAACTGTACCCTCGGCCATCGTGTCATCCTCCAGAGCGGAACCGTGATTGGCAGCGATGGATTCGGCTACGCACAAGATGAAGGTCGTCACCATAAAATACCGCAATTAGGTAATGTGATTATTGAGGATGATGTAGAACTGGGGGCCAATGTCACGGTGGACCGGGCCACCTTTGGCAGTACCATCATCAAGCAAGGCACCAAAATAGACAATCAGGTGCAGATCGCCCATAACGTGGTGATTGGAGAACATTGTGTGGTGGTGGCCCAGGTAGGAATTGCCGGCAGCACTCGTCTTGGACACCATGTGATGATTGGCGGACAAGCTGGACTGGTGGACCATCTCAAGATTGGCGATCAGGTGAGAATTGCGTCAGGGGCAGGGGTCACCAATCATGTGCAATCAGGTCAAACGGTTGGCGGTCGTCCAGCTGTCGATCATGTTATTTGGCGAAAAGCGCAAGTACTGCAATACCAATTGCCGGAACTACGAAACGAATTGCGCGCACTCCGGAAAGAAGTGGCTGATTTAAAGCGGCGACTACAGGAACGGTCATAACTCCCTTAGACCTCCTGCTCCTGGCCCATCCTTGGCCTGACTCTTGAGAAAGAGGTCCCATCTGATAAGCTACCCTTCATTTTTTCCCTGGTGGCAATACCAACCCTTTCCAAAAAAACATTTTGGCCCAAAAATACCCTGCCCACGGCAACGCAAAGGCTGCAACCGGATGTAGAAATCCGGTCCACACGCAAATTCCTGAGAGGGTCAACAGAGCCACAAATCCAAGGAAATACCACAAAAACACCAATCCTCGCCCGCGATGTTCAATGGTCACATCTGATGCGGTTTTCTTCGCCTTTCGGACAGATCGTTGAGTAAAGGCCTTCATTCGATTGGCAAAGTATCCTGGAAATTCGCGCAAAAGATATTGTTGATACTTCGTCTGAGCCAATCCCAATAAAACCCCAGCAATCAACAAGGCTGAACTATAGGTAAACGTCTCCCACCCATATTGTCCTTGAAATAATTGATACCCCAAAGCCACAACCCCCACCAGGATAGCAATGAGGCCCAAAAGGCTGGCCGGGAATAAGATATAGGTACGGACAAATTCTTGCGCTTTCTCCGTCTCATCCTCATGGCGTCTGATTGTAATAACTTTAGGCATAGGTTTTCTTCATTGTTTAGAACGTGTTCATATTTGCACCATTCTGTGGTTCTGAGTCTTCCGGGTCAAATTCATCAGCTTGAGGAACACGATACCGTTCACTGAACCATCCGTCCAAATCAACTAACCGACACCGGTCAGAACAAAATGGCCGAAAGGCATTCCCCTCCCAGGAAACAACCGTACGACAGGTTGGACATCTGTGCGTATTTGTCGCCATATTTACTTCGGCACCATCCGGTCAGACATGGAACTGGGCTTCATACAGTCCAGCATAAAGCCCACCTTTTGCCAGCAAGCTCGTATGATCGCCTTCCTCGATGATGCTGCCTTGATCCAACACCACAATGCGATCCACGGACTGTAAGGTCGACAGCCGATGGGCAATAATAAACGTGGTGCGTCCACGCATCAACTCATCCATCGCGATCCGTATCTCAACTTCCGTCTCCGTGTCTATATTTGACGTGGCTTCATCCATCACGACAATGGGCGGATCTTTCAATAACACGCGGGCAATGGCCATCCGCTGTTTTTGACCAACAGACAACTTCACACCCCGTTCCCCAATCCAGGTGTCATAGCCCTCAGGAAGGGCCAGGATAAATTCATGTGCTTGCGCAGCCTTGGCCACCGCTTCAATTTGCTCAGGTGAGGCGGAGATATCTCCATAGGCCAAATTGGCCCGCACGGTTCCGTTGAATAAGAAGGGCTCTTGTTGCACAAACCCGATTTGTTCTCGCAACGTGAATAACGGAAGATCCCGGATGTCGTACCCATCCAATTCAATCGCTCCAGCCCCGACATCATAAAAACGGAAGAGCAGCTTCATGAGCGTACTTTTCCCTACTCCGCTCGGTCCGACTAACGCCACATGTTCACCAGGTTCAACGCACAAGGATAACTTGGTAAACACCGGCGACTCCGCCCGATACGCAAAGCTCACCTGTTTCCATTCGACTTTTCCTGATAATCGAGGCTCCTGAAGTCTGATCGTACCCTGATCCGGCACCGCAGGCTTCGCATCTAAGACATCAAAGACTCGCTCTCCGGCAGCCAACGCATGTTGAAGCAGATGATTGACGGAATGGATTTGATTCACCGGGGTATAAAATAACACAAGATAGGACAAAAACATGACCAACTCTCCGGTGGTCAGTCGTCCCGCCATGACTTCTCCTGCCCCAAACCACACGATCAACACCGTCCCCAAACTTCCAATAAAAATCATACCGGGAGAATACACCGACCACAGATACATAGCCTTTAAGTTCGCTTCGCTATAGTGCTGTGACATCTCTTGGAAACGTGATCGTTCGTAAGGTTGCCGATTAAATCCCATGGTTTCTCGAATCCCAGACAACGCATCCTGGAGATAGCCATTGAGGTCCGCGGCATGTTGTCGAATTTCCCGATAATACCGATGAACACGGCGAGTGAAATACACACCTCCAACCACTAAGATGGGGATAGGGAGTAACACAAAGAGCGCCAGCTTCCAGTTCATCACAAATAAAATGGTGGTAATGCCTACCAGCGTCAATGTGGCCGTGAGCATGCCCTCAAACCCATCGATGAAAATGCGCTGAACCGGTTCCGTGTCATTCACCACCCGCGACATAATTTCTCCGGTTGACCGATTTTCATAATAGGTCAGCGATAATCGTTGTAAGGCCTCAAAGACTTCTTGACGAAGACGATGCACCACCCGTTGTTCAAGCATGTTATTAAATCGAATTCGAAGGGAATTACAAAGATTCTTCAATCCATAGGCCAGAACGAGTCCAATCAGCACCCATGACAACAAATCCATATTTTTGGCAGGGAGCACATCATCAATCACAATTTTAATGAGCCACGGCGGGAGAAGTTCCAATACCGTGGTCAGGGCGGCAAAGATAAATGTCAACGCGACCAACCCCCGGTAGGGACGGAGATAGGTCAAAAAACGAAGGAGTGATTTCACAAGAGACTCACAAGACGTATTCTTTTACAGATCGCGAGACCTGGAGAGGAAATTCCACGTTCTCACTTAATTGATAGGTGGATGTGGGTAACCAGGAGCCTGTCGGACTTAAGATCAATCAGCTACACAAGTGTCTAAGCGGCCCATATTTCGCCGATTTCTTGGACCATCGTCTCACCATGATGGGCCGGCGAAATCGTCAAAATCTGGTCTCGCCCACTTTTTCGCTCTCGATCTCCTAGCCCCGACAGGCTCCTAGAGAAAATGGGGAGCCAGCTCTTTAATGACGCGTCGTTATATCACCGTGGCAGATTCTTTCTTCCAATACGCATCAAACTCTTCCAACTGCGTCAAGGTGGACATGTCGATCATTCGATCAATAAACAATTTCCCGATCAGATGATCCATTTCATGCTGAATACACACGGCATAGAGCCCATTGGCTTCGATATCCTGGAGGACACCCTGCCGATCATAGGCTTGCACCCGCACCATGGAGGGCCTCATGACTTTGCCTCGCATATTATCAATACTTAAACACCCCTCCCACATTTCACTTTGCGTGGGACCATAGAAGACAATTTTCGGATTAATCAGGACTGTATTGGGGATGCTCTCGTCGCCATCACATTCCATGACCACGACCTGTTCGGAACGAGCGACTTGCGGCGCGGCTAACCCAATGCCCTCATATTGGACCATTGTCTCAAACATATCATCAAGAAACTCCTGAAAGCGCCGGCTGCCAATGGTGGCAGGATCGACAGGACTCGCGATCTGGCGAAGAATCGGGTTCCCAACTTTTGCAATCGATAATACGGCCATCTCACCTCACTCCTTCTTATTCAACGTTCACAACATTACACTCAAAAGGCGCGCCTTCATGCGCACGTCAAGAATTCTCTCGCCGACCTTATTCGGAGAAGCCCCTACTCGGATTAACTCACATTCAAACTGGCAGGTGGCTGAGGGTCAGGCCTTGGGGACGGGGGATGATCAAATCGATCTTTATTCTCTTCCCACCAGGCCCACCATTCCTTCGCCCATTCCTTTCGATCTTCTGGAGTCGACGCTTCCCAATCATGAATCGGGCCGATAAAACGGGTCAGAATCCAAAATGAATCACGTGCAGTAATTGAAACATATTTTTCCGGATCTGGTATCACCCCGATAATAATCGGAAGCACTTCCTTTCGATGCACATGGCGAGCTTCAAACACCGCCGTATTGCGAATCGTCGAATTGGGATCTTTGGCCATGACTTCAATGGCCGAAAGAACAGAGTTGGGATCCAACCGAGTCGCAACCCGAAGGGCATGAGATCGAATTCTCGATTCTTCATTGGGATCCATGGCGACGTCCACCAAGGCAGGAGCCGCAGATGGATCCTTAATCATGGACAGAGTTTCGACGGCATTAAAACGCACTCGGGGGCCAGGCATCTTCAGGGCTTTTAATAAATGAGGCACCGAATGTTTGCCGAAATGCACAAATTCGCCGATGGCCCAGAGTTCCTGATTCCCCTCCAATAAGGGCAACAGCGATTCTAAGCGCTCTTGCTCCTGCGTGTTTAACTCATCAGGGGCAGGAGTCGCATCTTCTCCAGGGGTATAGTCCGGTTGCGGGGGTGGCTCATAAGGAAGCTGAGCCAGATATATCTCTGGAACGCCTTCAGTCTGAGCAGCCTCGACCAAACCGGTTCCCAGAAAGAAAGCCATGGCCATACAGCATGAAATCTGCGATCGGAGCGAGCATTGCCGAATCATGAAATACCCTTTCTTAAGGCTCAAAACAAAAAAACTCAATGTTTATTGAAGTCTAGTGGCAGATACCTAAAACGGTCAAGCCAACATGATGAAAGGGTGAAGGGGGGCAGACCATCTCAAAAAATTTTCTTAATGGACTTTTAACTCCGTCCAAGCCCGATCATAGTCACGGATCGCTTCATGCACATCTTCCATCCACTCCATGCGTGAGAGAATGTCCTGAGGGGGATAGACCGCAATATTGTCACGAATGTCAGGGGGTAATTGATTCCGAACATGCCGATTAGCCGAGGCAAAGAGTAGGCGTTTCGAAGTCAACAATGCCACCTCCTCCCCTAGCAGATAATTCATGAAATCCATGGCTAGCCGTTTTTTGGAGGAACTTGCGAGTACCGCTAAACAATCAGTCCAAATCGTTCCACCTTCCTGAGGAATTGCATAGTGAATAGACGGGTTTTCTCGCATGGCCCGAGCCACAGGACCACCCCATGCATGAGCCAAGACCACTTCGCCAGAGACTAACAATTGATCAAATTGCTCACTCGTGTAAGCTTTAACCAAGGGCTTCTGTGCAATCAGTTTCTTTTTCGCTTGCTGAATGAGTTGCGGCTCCTGGCTATTAAGTGAATGTCCCAAGGCTCGCAACGCCAACCCCATGACCTCTCGTTGATCATTCAGCATACTGATACGACCCCCATATTGAGGATCCCACAACACTTCCCAACTCGTCGGCACCTCAGTGACCACCTTGGCGTTATACCCGATTCCGACCGTTCCCCATAGATAGGGAATCGCAAACCGCTGAGTGGGATCAAAAGGCAAATTGGTCAAATGTGGCTCTAAATCTTGGACATGTGGAATCTGGGCCAAGTCCAACTCGGCCAGGAGCCCCAATTGCGCCATAATACCAGCCATAAAATCGGAGGGGACCACCACATCATAGCCGGTCATCCCGGCTTGAACTTTAGCCAATAATTCCTCATTGCTACTAAAGGTATCGACCACCACACGAACGCCACGACTCGCTTCAAACGAAGCCACGATTTCCGGATCAACATAATCAGACCACGTGTAATAGTAGAGAATGGGCGGTTCGGGGGAACCGGACTGCGAAGGCGATGAGGATTCGGAACATCCCCCAAGTCCAAGGACTGCCCCCATCAATAAGATGACTCCACAGATAAAGCTCATAGAGGTCCTAGGAGGAAGACGGCGTGGATGATTGGGCATTGGCCCGTTGATGAACGATCCAAGACAACCCTACACAACACATGGAGACAACCACCAATATCGCAGACAGGGCATTGACCTCTGGAGTGATCCCTGTTTTGATCATGGAAAACACCTTAAGGGGCAAAGTTGTGGCCCCAGGACCGGCGACAAAAAATGTGACGACAAAATCATCGAGCGAGACCGTAAAGCTAAGAAGCGCCGCACCCCAGATCGCCGGACGCAGCATGGGGAGCGTGATGCAGGTCAACACCTTCCACGGGGTGGCCCCTAAATCCCGGGCGGCCTCTTCCCAGGCCGGATCCATTTTACGGAGGCGGGCGCGAAGAATCACCACGGTCAAGGGCAAATTAAACACCATATGCCCGATGATCATCGATCCAAAGCCTAAAGGAATTTGACACAACACAAACAGCATCAATAACGCCACACCTAATAATATTTCCGGAATCACCAGGGGCAGGACAATGATTGCCATCATCCATGAGGTATGACGGCTCTGCTGTTGCTCCAGCCGAATGGCCGTCCCAATACCCAACAGGAGCGACAGGCTTGTGGAAGTGAAGGCAATGATCAGGCTATTCACGGCCGCCTCAATCATCGCCGGATTACCCAGCAGCTTCGCATACCACTGCAAAGAAAACCCTTTCCAGGCCACTCCCATTGTTGAGGCATTCAATGACAGTCCCATGAGCACCAAAATGGGAAAATAGAGAAACACCATCACCAGCCCCCCGCTAAGGATAATAGGTCCTGGCAGACGTCTCATTGTACATCCTTTCCTAAAGACGTCCGGCTCACCACAAACCAGAGCACCAGGGCCGTTCCCATCAATCCAAACGAAAGGGCCGAGCCAAACGGCCAATCCCGAGAGACCAGGAATTCTTGTTGAATAAGGGTGCCGATCATCATTTTTTGTCCACCACCTAACAAATAGGGTGTGATAAAGGCTCCAAGGGAAGGAATGAACACGAGCACTCCACCGGCCCAAAATCCTGGTTTGCTAAGGGGAAGGACGACATGCCGGAACATGGCTCCGACCGAGGCATAGAGGTCGTAGGCCGCTTCCTCTAATTGGGGAGGGATACGTTCAATCGCCACGATCAACGGCAGCACCATGAACGGGAGGTAACCATAGACCAACCCCACCCCTACGGCCAAATCCGTAAACAAAAGAGGAAGAGGTTCAGATTCGATTCCCAATTGAAGCAATAAAGAATTAACCAACCCGTCCGCTCGCAAAATTAACACCCAGGCATAAGTTCGCACGAGAAAATTCGTCCAGAAGGGAATCATCACCAATGTCAGCCACACCAGCTGCCATCGTTGGGAGGCGCGGGCAACCATATAGGCTAACGGAAATCCCACCACGGCACAAACCAGAGTTGTCAGGCTGGCAAAGAGAATCGATCGAACAAAAATGACTCCAATCATCGGGTCGGCCAATCGACGATAATTTTCGAAGGTCCCAATCCACTGCACCCCTCCATAGAGTCCCCGGCTCGCCAGACTCACCCCCAACACCACCCCTAAGGGAAGCAGGAAGAACAGGCACAGAAAAAGACCCGCAGCCCAGAATGAAAAGGAAACCGGCAGAGGGAACACATGAGAAGAATAGTGTCTCACAAGAATGGCGAATCAACGCAGTTACGGGACAAGAGCCAATCCCTCATGGACCGCCCACTGAAGATAGACAGCCTGGCCAATGGCCAACTGGGCCCGGCGAGTCTCACCAATCGGCACACGAGCCGTCCACACGGCTTCGTTCCGCAAGCGAAACTGATAGGCCATTTCATTACCATGGAACATGATGTGGTGCACAACGGCGGGTAGTGTATTGTCATATCCCTTATCAGGCACATCTAGGGAAATATGCAGCCGCTCCGGACGTACCATCACGGTGACCGGTCCATGAGCAGCCGCTCCTGATGGATAACGCGCCATCAGGGTCGGGAACGCCTCGTGTTCAATCCAACACACATTATTCTCCAAACGAGTCATGGTCCCTGATAACGAATTGGAAAGCCCAATAAACCTGGCCACCGTTGAAGAGGCCGGCTGGTCATACACTTCCTGAGGTGTCCCCACCTGTAGAAGTGTCCCTGCATGCATCACGGCAATACGATCGGAGAGCGTCAGCGCTTCATCCTGTTGATGCGTCACACAAATAAAGGTGGCATTCACTTCTTGCTGCAATCGTTTGAGTTCCCCCTGCATCTCCTGTCGTAACTGCTGATCCAACGCAGCTAAGGGCTCATCCAGCAGCACAACTACAGGGCGATTCACCAGCGCACGAGCCAGAGCGACACGCTGCTGCTCGCCTCCTGAGAGTTGCCCAGGGAATCGTTGCGATTTCCCATCCAAGCGCACGAGCGCCACCATTCGCTCAACCGCCTGCCGAATATTGCGCCCCGCCTCCGGTCGCATTCTTAAACCAAAGGCAATATTGTCAAACACGTTCATATGGGGGAACAAGGCATAATGCTGAAAAACCATATTCACCGGACGGACATGAGGGGGATCAGCATTGACCACTCGCTGTTGAATCATGATCGTTCCGGAATCCGGAACATCTAATCCCGCAATCATACGCAGAATCGTTGTTTTCCCGGACCCACTCGGCCCCAGAATCGAAAAGAACTCGCCACTTTTCATACTTAACGACACATCATTAACCGCAACCATCTGACCGTGCGCCTTCGTCACATGTTCAAGCACAACCGTCGCGTTCATAGGGGGAGATCACAATTCCAGGGTGGAGAAAAATGAAATGGAACGGGGGAGGATTTTAGGGAGAGACGAAAAAGGAAGTCAATGCAAGAAATGGCAACCGAGGGGCGGCCTGATAGGAACGACCAACCGTTCAGACCTGCTCAGGGATAGGACCGGCCCAACATAGCCCAAAAGCCCTACCCGTTCTTCGCACTCATTCGCATTAACGATTGTAACGCGGCTTCTTGAACCGTCGAACAAGGATCTTGAAGGGCAGTTGTCAAGGCTTCAAGTGCTACCCGTTGATCAGAAACACGAGGCGTGTCGCCACCAAGCTGGATAGCGGCATCAAAACGGGCGTCTGGATCTTGATGAAACAATAGCGCACGTGAAGACCCTTCGTTATTCTTGGGACCAGATTTGATATACATCACTCTTCTCCTCTACTTATTAAAGTTCAACGTCATAGGTCAATCAGCGTCCTTGACGGTTCAACAAACCAACCGGTCATTCGAATAGATAACACCGTTATGAGGTCAGCCTCACCAATGAACCAGCCGGAACAGCCTCGGAATGAAGAGACGAGGGTTCCATGATTCCAGATTCCCGTGCCAGCACCTCCTCCATTGAATGATAAAGAGGCACAAGTTTGGGGAAATTGACAAACTCCAACAATTCCCGAACTATGGGTCGTGGGCTGACCATGCTCAGACGAATTTTTTGTCGAGAAAGATGGTGATACGTCAAAAACAACTTTCCCAACCCACGACTATCAATCGTTGTGAGCTCTTGGAGATTGAGGAGAATATGCCGACCTTG
>QJYE01000532.1 GCA_003235785.1 Nitrospirota bacterium | reverse complement strand
ACAAAACTCTGGTCATGCTTTTTTTGAACTGTCCCGAGGCCTCTGAGATCCAACGTTCCTGGGGGCCAATATGCCCTTGGGAATTATTATTATTCAACACTCCCATTTTCGATTTGCGGTCAAGTATTGAGAGAAGAGACCGTCGCAAGCCAGTGTTGTCTGTCAACTGCGGCCATTTTTTTCGCAAAGAAATCCGACTACACCTTTACCCATTGAGGTGCAGAAAATAGGCAAACGATAGGGAAGAATTACGCTGAACAGGCTTCGGTTTGGGGATTTTCTGTGCCTTGGTAATTCACTTCTACTGTGAAGCCCATGTCTTCGATCATATTCCAGACTTCCTGGTGAGCGAGGCCTGGGGTGGTGAGATAGCCATCCACGAAGAGGGAATCGGCGACATAAAGAGCGAGGGGTTGGAGAGAGCGAAGATTTTTTTCACGCCCACCTGCGGCTCGAATTTCTGTCTGAGGGTGGAGGAAGCGGAAGAGACATAAGATGGTGAGGCATCGGGCCGGGGTTAAATCATTTTTTTCGCCAAACGGGGTGCCTTCTACTGGATAGAGCATATTGAGCGGAATGGAATCCGGTTGAACCTCTTTGAGGGCCAACGCTAAATCCACCAGATCTTCATCGCGTTCGCCCATCCCCACAATTCCGCCGCTACACAGTTCTAAGCCTGCGGCTCGTGCATGTTTTAATGTGTCCAGTCGATCTTGATAGGTGTGCGTGGAGCAAATGGATGGATGAAAGGCTTCACTGGTGTTGAGGTTGTGATTGATGCGATCCACGCCGGCATCTTTTAATTGACTGGCTTGCTCGCCATTTAAAAGCCCCAGTGAACAACAGATTTGAATAGGAATTTCGTGTTTGATTTGCCGAACGGCATTGGAAATCTGGGTGATTTCGGATTGCAGGGGCGTACGGCCACTGATGACGATGCAATACCGCTGGGCTTTCGCGTCTGCGGCGCGGCGTGCGCCTTCCATCATTTTTTCTGGAGATAGCAACGCATAGCGATCAATGGGTGCGTCAGAGATGGTTGATTGGGAGCAGTAATGACAATCTTCTTGGCAGGCCCCACTTTTGGCATTTAAGAGCATCTGCAGTCGGACGGTGTTCCCAAAATATCGTGATCGAATGGTATAGGCGGCATTGACTAAATCCAAAAGTTGGTTGTGAGGCGTCGCCAATATTTCCAAGGCTTCTTCTCGTGTGGGAGATGTGCCGTCGAGCACTCGGGCTGCTAAATCTTGATAGGAAGTCATGGGGTTCTCCTCGTATCTTACGTCGTCTTCATGGTTAGGGTTGCTTTTGGATAACCTCTATGGTTAGGAACATGAGGCTCACAATCACGACGAGGTTTTTTGATTCCTGGCGTGTTGTTGAGGTATCTGGTTATCCGCTCACTAATTGGCGAGGTGCTGATAGCGGATGCTCAGGCTCAGGAATTTCAATGTGAGGGGCATCGGCCCACAATTTTTCTAACGCATAATATTGGCGGATATCGGATCGAAAGATATGGACGATGATGTCCCCATAATCTAATAAGATCCAAGTCGCCGTATCTTTGCCTTCTATGACTGGCTGGGTGTGATATTGCGTGGCCATGGATTTTTCAATAACTGCCGCGAGTCCGCGGACCTGGCGTTCCGATTCACCTGAGGCAAAAATAAAGTAATCCGCAAGAGAAGTCAGATCTCCGACTTCTAATACCAGCACGTCTTCGGCCTTTTTATCCTTGGCGGTTTGCGCGATAAAGACGGCTTGTTCGTGAGAAAGCGACGGTTTTGGTGGGGTTGTACGGGTCATTGATATAACAGATGTTGGATTATATAGGACTCTACCGCAGGCGGCAACCAAGCCCCTATCGGACGTTTCAGGGCGATATGCTCGCGAATGCGTGATGCCGAGACCTCGCAAGGGGGAACCGATAAGAGCGTCATAGAGTTTCCTGAAGAAAGGGGGACTTCCAGACGAATCTCGACGCGTTGGTCCAGGTTTTGGAGGCTGGCAAGTGAAATGGGAGGCAGAAGCGATACCGACTGGAGTTGGGTGAAGGTGACTCCAGGCCTGGAGCAGACAATGAAATGACAAATCTTAAGCAAATGGGGTGCTTGTTTCCAACTGGGTAGATCCAAAAAGGCATCCAGACCGATTATAAAGCCCAATTTCGTTCCACTAGGATATTCACCCTTGAGATGTGTAATCGTATCGACGCTGTATGACACCATAGGCGACCGTGTTTCTCGATCATCTACGGCAAATGCTTTATATGGTTCCGTGGCCAGCCTCACCATTGCCAAGCGATGATGGGCAGGAGCCAGGGAGCTCGCTGGTTTGTGAGGGGGATCGCCTGTTGGCATGAAGAGCACGCGGTCAAGACCGAGCATGCGATAAACGGCGTTGGCGATGTGCAAATGTCCGTTATGAATCGGATTGAAGCTACCGCCTAAGATGCCAATGAACATGGGTTGGGGGTTCTTTTTATAGTGTGTGTGGGAACAAATCCGCGAGCAGCACCTTTTGGGCCAGTCATACGATCAGTGAATGGAAGGAGTAGAACGTAAGGGGTAAGGAGTGAATGAAATAAATGGATAACTAAGGATTCTGAGTTTTCCCCATTTTTGCCTTCTTCCGATTTATTCTTTAGGCCTAACTCCTCACTGCGTACTTTTCACTTTTTCCTTTTCACCCCTCCTATGGGGTCAACGCGAGGTTATCTCGATGAATGACTTCTTCGTATTCCAGTGCCCCTAGGAGTTGCTGAATTTCTGAGGTTTGTTTGCCTTTGATGCGCTGTAAGGTTTCCGCCGAATAATTGGTAAGCCCTTGCGCGAAGGCAACGCCTTCCTTGGTGGTGCAGCTGACAGGGTCACCGGGTAGAAAAGTGCCATTGACGTTCAAAATGCCTGAGGCTAATAAGCTCTTCCCCCGCATAACGAGTGCGGCCACGGCCCCTTCATCGAGCATAATCTCCCCCTTGGGTCTTAGCGTAAAGGCAATCCACTGTTTACGGTTGGTCAGAGAGGATTGATTGGACGCGAAAAATGTCCCACTGGGATTGCCTTCCAATGCCTGGCCTAAGGCATTGGGTGTTTCACCATTTAATAACAGCATAGGCACGCCAAACCGTCCAGCCTGTTTAGCGGCCAGTATTTTCGTCACCATTCCTCCACGACTGGCTTGGGTCCTTGAGGCCCCTGCCAGACTTTCTATGTGTTTGGTGATGGATGAAACCAGTGGAATAAGTTGTGCAGAAGGATTCAAGTGAGGGTCTGCTTCGTACAGACCGTTCACATCGGACAAAATGACCAGAAGATCGGCATCGACGAGATGGGCGATTTGTCCGGCAAGGGTATCATTGTCGCCGAACCGAATTTCATCAACCGCGACCGTATCATTTTCGTTGATAATAGGAATGACTCCAAGTTGAAGTAATGTGGTGAGGGTGTGACGGGCATTGAGAAATCGGCGACGGTCTGCCAAGTCCTGATGGGTCAAAAGAATTTGGGCCACTTTATGGCCGGAGGCTTCAAAGGCTGTTTCGTAGGCCCGTACCAAGCGGCTTTGCCCAACAGCTGCCGCAGCTTGTTGCAGGGGAACTTCCTGGGGGTAGGTTTTTAACCCTAAATGAGAAATGCCAGCCACGATAGCCCCGGAGGAGACGAGTACAAGTTGGCGGTTTTTGGTTTGAAGTTCCCCGAATTCATCGGCCAGCCTACTGATTCGGTCTAAGCGAAGACCTCCTGTGGAAGAGGCCACGAGGCTGCTTCCGATTTTGACGACGACACGCTTGCAGGTGGTTAGCACTTGCTGGTGCATGAAGCTTTATTCTCAAGGACGGCTTGCCCGAGGTACGTTAGGAGTGCCGGGAGACCTTCCCTGGTGACGGCTGAAAGAGGAAAGCACCGATATTGCTGTTCGACGCAATAATCTTGCAAAGCCTGAAGTTTGTGGCCATCGCCTTGGGAGTCGATTTTGGTGGCGGCAATAGCAAATGGTCGTTCAAGCAGAGTGGGATCAAATGCTTGCAGTTCGTTCCTCAGGGTTTCAAAAGTGACAAGAGGGTCTTGCTCAATCCATTCCGTGATATCAATGAGATATAAGAGTAAGGCAGTTCGCTGGATATGTTTAAGAAATTGAATGCCCAGGCCTTTGCCTTCATGTGCTCCTTCGATTAACCCCGGAATATCGGCGACGACAAATGACGAATCATCTGCCCACTCCACCACGCCGAGGTGGGGGCGTAATGTGGTAAACGGATAACTGGCGACTTCTGGGTGAGCAGAAGAGATTGCGGAGATGAGGGTGGATTTCCCGGCGTTAGGGAACCCAACCAGGCCGACATCAGCTAAGAGCTTTAATTCTAAGTTAAGCCATCGTTCCACGCCGGGTGTTCCTGGTTCGAATTCGCGTGGTCCACGATTGGTGGATGTCGCAAAACGCGCATTGCCTTTTCCGCCTTTTCCCCCTTCGGCGACGACAAAAGTTTGTCCATCGGCAATGAGATCGACAAGGGTTTCACCAGTCTCTTCAATTTTGACTAAGGTACCGACGGGGACATAGATGACGACATTGAGTCCATTGGAGCCGTGGCAGTTGGCTTTTTGGCCGCGTTCCCCGGATTGGGCGGTGTAATGGCGTTGATAACGTAAGTCCAGAAGGGTCGATACCCGGTTTGAGGCCTCGAAGATGACATTCCCGCCATTTCCGCCATCGCCGCCATTGGGACCTCCACGGGGGACAAATTTCTCTCGACGAAAACTGCAGTGTCCTGAGCCACCATCTCCAGCTTTGACAAAAATGCGTGCATGATCGATGAACATAGCTGTCCTAACTTACCCGGCTCCTACGAGAAAACTGGAATGAGTGCTGCGAAAAGAAGGAAGTAGTGTGGAGAGCTATTGCGCGGTGGGATACACGCTGACCTTACGTCGGGCCGCGCCTCCTTCAAACTTGACCGTGCCGGTGACCTTGGCGAAGAGTGTGTAGTCTTTGCCTAAGCCCACGTTTGTTCCTGGAAAGAATTTTGTCCCACGTTGACGGACTAAAATACTGCCTCCGCTCACTGCTTCGCCGGCATAGGCCTTCACGCCAAGATATTGTGGATTACTATCGCGTCCGTTTCGGGATGATCCGCCGCCTTTTTTATGTGCCATGAGTCACGTCTCCAGAGCGTAAAAATAGTTTCTAAAATAGTTTCTATGGTGCCACGATTTCCGTAATCCGAACCTGGGTGAAGCCTTGACGGTGTCCCCTGGTTCGACGATATCCCTTGCGGCGTTTCATTTTGAAGACCGTAATGGATCGAGTGCGAGCATGCCGAACAATTTCTCCTTTGACCAACGCCTGAGGAATCGTTGGGTTCCCAACAATTGGGGCTTGGTCTGTTTGGAGAAATCGTACTGCGTCAAATTCAACAATGGCTCCCACATCGCCTTCGAGGGACTCCAGTTGCAAAAGGCCATGCGGTTCAGCACGGTATTGTTTCCCACCTGTTTCGATAATCGCATACATGGTATTATTGCTCCTTAACAAAAACATTCCTAACAAACCATTCATTTTGCCAGGATGTTTACATTTAAGTCAAGATTTTAGTATATCATTTGCTTCACGTAATCAAGGGAGGCAGGCTCTGCTCACAGGAGTCTTTCTATAGTCTAGTTACATATAAATTGCTAGGTTTTTTATGAAAGGGTCACTATAAGTCCAATGCTGACGGCAACAAAAAAAATATGGATGGATGGGGCGTTTGTTGATTGGGAGAAGGCCTCTATACATGTCCTGACCCATTCTTTGCATTATGGGTTGGCGGCTTTTGAAGGGATTCGATGTTATGAAGGCCAACAGGGGTCAGCCATTTTCCGATTGCAGGAGCATGTCGACCGGCTGTTTGAGTCTGCCCATATTACGATGTTGCCCATGCCCTTTAATAAAAAAGAGGTCACGGATGCGATTATCGAAACGGTTCGCGTGAATCAACTGGCATCTTGTTATATTCGGCCGATTGCCTATGTCGGCTATGGCGCCATGGGGATCTATCCAGGGGATAATCCAACATGCTTGGCTATTGCGGCTTGGCCGTGGGGTTCTTATTTGGGTGAGGACGCGTTGACAAAAGGCATACGAGCCAAAATTTCTTCATTCACCAGGCATCACGTGAATGTGTCCATGACACGGGCGAAGGTCTCGGGCTATTACGTCAATTCCATTTTGGCCAAATGGGAAGCCAAGAAAACAGGGTATGCCGAATGTATTCTGCTTGACCCGGATGGGTACGTGGCAGAGGGAACGGGAGAAAATGTCTTTGTGGTGAGTAAAGGCGTTCTGAAAACGACACCCTTAACCTCGATTCTTGATGGCATTACCCGTAACGCGATCCTCCAATTGGCACGGGCAAAAAAAATTCCAGTGGTAGAAGAGCGCTTTACCAGGGATGCGATGTACGTTGCCGATGAAATTTTCCTCACCGGAACAGCCGCCGAAGTCACGCCAGTTCGCGAATTAGATGATCGAACGATTGGTGAGGGTAAGCCTGGCCCAATTACTCAAGCCTTGCAAGGCGATTTTTTTAAAATTGTCCGGGGCGAAGATCCTGCCTACGCCAACTGGCTGACTCCCGTTTAACCTTCTTCATAGAATCGCAATCACACCATACTTCTGGGGTTGTTCCCAGAAGGAAGACTTCTTATGTGTGAGTGCCATGCTGAAGGCTGAGACCCTTTAGGGGGTACTTGGCGTTTCAGTTGTGCTCGCTGGGTCAGGATTCGATGAAGCTGCTGGTGGGGTCGATGAAGAGGCCTCAGGTTCAGCCGTGGGAGCCGTGGTGGTTTCATCTGTTGATGATGAAGATGAGTGCTGATGGGTGGTTGGGTGAAGATCAATGACGGTTGAAGCGGTATTGGCTTGTTTTGAGAGCAAGGCTAAGCTCAGGGAGGTCAGCATGAAGACAATGGCTGTCCCAACAGTGACCTTACTCAGAAAAGTTCCAGGCCCACGGCTTCCGAATACCGTTTGGGAAGATCCCCCAAAAGATGCGCCAATTTCCGCTCCTTTACCAGCTTGAAGCAAGATAGAAGCGATCATGAGGAAGCAGACGATGAGATGAATTGAGACGGCTAATGTATACATATTCTCTATGGTCCTCGGAAGTTTATACCTCAATCTAAAGCAGCAATTTCAGCTATCTTAACAAAGGATTCAGAATTCAAACAAGCTTTTCCTACTAAGGCTCCGTTAATTTCCGGTGATTGGAAGAGACTCTGAGCATTTTCTGCTGTCACACTGCCTCCATATAGAATTCTGATGGCCCCTGCATTCATTTCCCAGTGAGCTGTTATAAACGAGCGGATGGCGGTATGAACTTCGGTGGCCTGTTCCGTGCTTGCGGCACGCCCCGTTCCGATAGCCCAGACGGGTTCATACGCAATAGTGATAAGGCTCAGGTCTTGGCTCTTCAACCCAAACAACCCGGTTTCTAGTTGATGCTGGATCACAGAATGGGTCTGCCCGGACTCGCGCTCTTCTAAGCGTTCTCCGATACAAAAAATTGGATGAAGCCCGTGGTGAAGGGCTGCATGGATTTTTTCATGGATGATCTGATCGTTTTCTCCAAAGAGGTGCCGGCGTTCAGAATGCCCGATAATGACATATTGGCATCCCAGATCTTTGAGCATGAATGGAGACACTTCTCCTGTAAAGGCCCCTTCATCTTTTGCGCAGACATTTTGAGCGGCTAAGCCGATTGGTGTCGGCGCTAGCAGATGAGCCACAGCTTGAAGCGCCACATAGGGTGGGGCGACGGCCAATTCAACGGCTGGATTGGGCTTATATAGAGCCAGAATATCTCGAATAAGGACTTCGGCCTGGGAAATGGTCTTGTGCATTTTCCAATTGCCGACAATGAAACGTTTTGGCATAGGGAATGGTTATTTCCAAAAAGAAAGAAGAACGCGACTAGGCGCCTGTCTGGCTTAGGGGATCGAGAGCGAAAAAGTGACTGAGCGAGGGCAGATTCTGACGATTTCGCCGGCCCATAGTGGGACTATGGCCAAAGAAATCGGCGAAATATTGGCCGCTTAGACACTTTTGTCGCCGATTCAAAGTCCGACAGGCTCCTAGATGGGTTAATAGGGGCGGTCCGGTAACGCGGCAAGTCCTGGCATATTTTTACCCTCAAGCAGTTGGAGTGCCGCCCCCCCACCTGTTGAAATGAAGGACATGCTTTCAGACTCACCGGCGCGGTGAACGGCCAAGGCCGTATCGCCTCCACCCACAATCGTTTTGGCATACGCATTGGCGACGGAATGGGCCAGGGCAAACGTCCCTCGGGAAAAGGCATCTCGCTCAAATACGCCCATGGGTCCGTTCCATAAAATCGTTTTTGCGTTTTGAACGGCTTCGCCAAAGAGTCGAACGGAAGCTGGACCGATATCCATGCCATACCAACCAGGAGGGATTTCCTGAATAGGGACAATCATGGTTTCGGCGGTAGGCTCCAAGCTGGAGGCTACGACGCAGTCTACCGGCAGATAAAATTTAATTTTTTGGGCCATGGCTTGTTCATGGATTTGTCTGGCTAAATCCACCATATCTTCTTCGACTAAAGATTTTCCGATTTCGAAGCCCATGGCCTTGATGAAGGTAAACGCCATACCGCCACCGATACTGACTTTGTCGACCTTTCCTCCAAGGTTTTTAATGACTCCAATTTTTCCGGAAACCTTCGCACCTCCTAAAATGGCCACAAAGGGGCGAACAGGATTTTCCACGCTCCCTTCTAAGGCTTCAACTTCCCGCTTCATTAAAAATCCTGCCGCGGAGACTTTCACATACTTGGTCACGCCTACTGTCGAGGCATGGGAACGATGTGCCGTCCCAAAGGCTTCGTTGATATAGACGTCCGCAAGGGCGGCGAGCTGAGCGGAGAACTGCTCATCGTTTTTTTCTTCGCCTGGATGAAATCGTAAATTTTCAAGAAGAATCACGTCACCAGGGTTGGCTTGCTTCACGGCGCTCTCAACCTTTGGGCCAATGCAGTCATCCACAAAGACCACTGGTTTGTTCAACAGGCGATGCAGACGTTTCGCGACCGGGGCGAGGCTGAACTCCGGGTTAGGGTGGCCATCGGGTCGTCCTAAGTGCGAGCAGAGGATCACGACGGCATCTTCGTCAATGGCCCGGTTAATGGTTGGAAGTGCGGCTCGAATTCGTGAGTCGTCTGTAATTTGCCCGCTGTCATCCAACGGGACGTTGAAGTCTACGCGAATGAGCACGCGTTTGTGGCGAAGATCAACTTGGTCAATGGTTTGTTTGGTGAGATTCATTCACTCCCCCTGCCTTCCAAGAGAAATGGAGCCTGGCGGGGTCTTGGTCCAGAAACCCCGCGAGCGATCGTTAGCTTTTTTTCGAAAGATACTTCAGGAGGTCGCGTAAACGACACGAATAGCCCCATTCATTGTCATACCAAGCAAAAACTTTCACTAAGCGCTTTTCCAGCACGGATGTGAGTGGGGCATCAACAGTGGCTGAAAAGGAACATCCATTGAGATCTGATGAGACAATAGGCGCTTCAGAGACTTGGAGATAACCGTTTAATGGGCCTTGGGCGGCTTTTTTGAATGCGGCATTGACTGTGGCGGCATCGCAATCGGTTTCCACCTCGGCCGACAGATCAATGAGGGAGACATTTGGCGTTGGCACGCGGATAGCCATGCCGTCGATTTTCCCTTTCAATTCGGGAATCACTAAATGCAGGGCCTTGGCGGCTCCCGTTGAAGTCGGAATCATAGATAAACTTGCAGCCCTTGCCCGTCGCAAATCCTTATGTGGCAGATCGAGGAGATGTTGATCGTTGGTATACGAATGTATTGTGGTCATGAAGGCATGCTTGATGCCGAATTCTTGCAAGATGACTTTAGAGACAGGGGCCAAGCAATTGGTCGTGCAAGAGGCGTTGGAAATAATGGCGTGCTCTTTGGGGTTGTAGGTAGCTTCGTTGACGCCGAGCACGATGGTGACATCGGGATCTTTCGCCGGTGCCGAAATAATCACTCGTGAGGCTCCTGCCGTCAGATGTTGGCCCGCACCCTGGCGGTCGGTGAAACGGCCGGTGGATTCAATCACAAAGTCAACTTGAAGGTCTTTCCATGGCAAAGCCTTGGGATCTTTGATGGCAAAAATGCGAATCGATTTTCCATTGACCGTCAGGGAGTCCGGCCCATACTGGACATCGGCTTGAAATTTTCCATGCACCGAATCGTAGGTCAGGAGATGTGCGAGTGTTTGGGAATCAGTTAAATCGTTCAGGGCCACGATCTCAATATCCGGATCGTTGAAGCTCGTCCGTAAGAAATTTCGCCCGATACGCCCAAATCCATTGATAGCAACACGAATACTCATAGAGATCTCTGGGTGGAAATTGATAACGACAGAGAGGTCAAAGAAGACACTGAATAGTAGCGAGGGGTAGGAATTGTGTCAAGAAAATCATCCAGAGGCATGGTTATATTTTCATGGCCTCTTTGACTTCTAACATAGTGTCATGGGCAATCAGCGCGGCTCGTTTGCGGCCTTCTTCGACGACTTCTTGGACCTGTTGTGGGTTGGCTGTCACGGTAGCCCGAGTTTCCCACATCGGTGAAAATCGCTCGACCATGAAATCGCCCACCCGCTTTTTGCAATCAATGCATCCTATGGCTGCCGTGCGGCAATCCTCCGAGATTTGGGTGGTCACCTCTTGGGGTGAAAAGATTGTGTGGAAATCATAAACGGGACAAATATCCGGGTTGCCTGGATCGGCCCGGCGCACCCTTGCAGGGTCGGTCACCATTGTTTTGAGTTTTTGCCGAACCACCGGTTCGGTATCCGATAGATTAATCGTGTTGTGGTAACTTTTACTCATTTTCCGTCCATCGGTTCCGAGCACTTTCGGAAACTGGGTTAACATTTCCTTGGGCTCAGGGAAGACTGATCTATATAAATTATTAAAACGACGCCCCACTTCACGAGTGAGTTCCAAGTGTGGAAGTTGATCTTTGCCTACCGGCACAAGGTCGGGTTTATACAAGAGGATGTCTGCAGCCTGAAGGACGGGATAGCCTAAAAACCCATAGGTCGTCAAATCCTTTTCAGTGATTTCTTCTTGTTTTTCTTTATAAGTCGGATTGCGTTCCAACCAGGGAATCGGAATGATCATAGAGAATAACAAATGGAGAATGGCATGCTCAGGGACGTGGGATTGAATAAAGACCGTGGCCCGGTTCGGATCAATTCCTGCAGCAAGCCAATCGATGAGAAGCTCGTGTGAAAACTCTTTCAAGCGGCTGGTGTCTGCATAGTTTGTCGATAAGGCATGCCAATCTGCCACGAAAAAAAAGCAGTCATATTGCGTTTGGAGGGTCTTCCAGTTTTCTAAGGCTCCCAGCAAATTGCCCAAATGCATCAGCCCGCTGGGTTGCATGCCGCTCAGTACGCGTGTGGTCATGATTGAGGTGTTCCTGTAATCGTTCGGCCCCTACGCGGGCAAAAATGGTTGTCCGATGAGGCGAAACATAAAGAAAATAAAAGAGCTAATAAGGGGAATGCGTGAATCTAACATTAATAGCCCAAAAATAATGAGCATGCCATAGGGCTCTAGTCGATTCAAGAGAAGGGCTGGTTGAGGAGGCAGCAGGCTACGCAAGACGCGACTGCCATCTAAGGGGGGAAAAGGCAGGAGGTTGAAGGAGAGTAAGACGATATTCACGATCATCGACGATAAGGCCATAGCGGCCAGGGGGACGAGCATCATGCCTAGCAAATCCTCCCGTGGCTCGGTGCCAGGTTGAGGCGGCCAATTCGCTTGGATCGTGGGGTCCAGATAGACAAAGAACAGGAGTAAGAGGCCGCTGACAATCGCCAAAAATAAATTCATCAGTGGTCCGGCTAGGGCCACAAAGGCCATGTCCCGGCGTGGATTATGGAGTTGCGATGGATTGATAGGGACCGGCTTGGCCCAGCCAAACACGACTCCTCCTGGCACGAGAGAGAGCATTAACGGGACGAGGATGCTTCCCCACAGGTCAATGTGAGGTAGAGGATTCATGGTTAAGCGCCCGAGTGATTTTGCCGTTTGATCGCCAAAAAAATTGGCCACCCACCCATGGGCAAATTCGTGAAGGACCACGGCTGCAACCAGGGGGAGCAGCATATAAGAAAGGGTGTGGAGGAACGAGGCAATGGCGTCCATAGACTTAATTCAATTGGGTAAAGGTGCGATTGTTAACTTGGAGAATATAGAGTCTACGGTTCAGGATACCCGCTGAACTAAAAGAAGAAAATCCACTTAATGCCGGTAAATCTGAGCGCCGGACGAGTTGACCCCACACCTCTTGCCCGGATCGGGCACCTTTGCGAAGAGTTTCTAGTGCCAAGGTTGCGGCATCATAGGCTTGCACGGCAAACAGCGAGGGTTCTTTGTGAAATCGGCTGCGATAGCGTTGAATAAACATTTGCACACTGGGATCGGGACTGTTGAGAAAAAACCCATCCACGAAAATGCTGCCATTCAAATCTTGTTTGGCCCATCGAAAGATTTCAGGATTGTGCCAGCTATTGCCGCCAAAGATGGGGACATTCATGTCAAAAAAGGCT
>QJYE01000142.1 GCA_003235785.1 Nitrospirota bacterium | reverse complement strand
GACATTCTTGAACTAAGAGGAGAAAGCCACCACGATCGCCAATGATCAAAAACCCCATGGCTGAAGTATAGTACAAAACGAAGGCGACTGAATGGCATCCCCACAAAAAATACACCGCGCACGGGTTTCTTGACCCCTTTGATACGGGTAAGATATTCTTCAAAAACCTCAAGCAGAGCCACTCACTCATCATTCAACCGACAGCCCCCGTGACGCGAGGGGCATAACCATACCGCATTGAGCTTGAAACCATCTCATACCTTCCTCTCCCGTGTTCAAGTCTCGTCTTTGCTGAAATGCTATGATGTTCCCCATCCATGCCACCCACAGCGGATCCTTCGTGGCTATGATAAAGCCCATGCCCATCGCACAGCCAGAATGTGTGTGCCGGTGGCCGTGGCCTTGGGACACACGCTCCCCTGTCTCCAACAATTTGAAGCCGCCTGTTTGCTGCATGATATCGGACGCACGGGTCTAGACCCCGTCGTTTTTGGCAAAATCTGGTCATGGGCGAAACAAGAAGGTATTCCCACCCGACCACGAGAATGGAGAGCCAAGTATCCCCGGACGCCCTATGGACAAGAATCGCAAGCCTTTCTTTCACGATATGGCCACCGACTCACGCAACAGGGGTTGGAGCTGACGCCGGTCGTCCTCGACCATATTAACATGCGGTTAGGGTTTGCCCGCCGTCTGAAAACATGTCTTGGTCCCATGAAAGCTCAGCTCAAGACGTTGGACATTGAATGGGCTCCATGGATGGAACGCATCATGCTGTACTATTACTATCCGGAAAAACTCCAAACAGCGGCCAAGTGGGTTCATCAACTGGGAGAAATTCTTGTCGCCTGCGAACAACTGGAGGCCTATAGCAATCAGCAGCGTGGGCAGGATTATTACGCACGGTCAGAAGAAAGTTTTCAAGCCGCGTTCACTTATCTGCGTGAACTCACCAGGCAACAGATTGTCAGTCAAGACGTCTTAGAAACCATTTGTCGCTTAACGCGGGAAGGCCGTTTTACCACGACCCTTCGACAAGCTCGCGGGGGAACTCTCTCAACCGCGGAGCAGCAGTATCTCGCCTCGGTGGCGGCCTAACCATTTCATGACCATCTCATCCCATACCTTACAGGTCTCCATGCAAGGAGATGCTCATATTGAAAACCTGACAACAACGATTCACGATCTGGTCACCCACTCAAACATCACGAACGGAACGCTAACCCTTTTCATCAAGCACACCACCGCCGCCGTCATGATCATCGAAGATGAGCCGGGCATTCGCGCCGATACCCGGGCGTTCTGGAATCAGGTCGTCCCCGCCAACCCGCAGTGGGAGCACAATACGAGAAATCCTGGCGAAGACAATGGCCACTCACATTTGCGAGGGCAGTTACAAAGCCCATCCATCACCATTCCGCTCATGCAGGGAAAATTAACGCTCGGCACCTGGCAACAAATTGTGGTCATTGATTTTGACACCCGTGCGCGAACGCGTGAACTTGTCGTACAGATCATGGGCGAATAAAATCCAAACACGACACCATGTCAACGAAGAACCTCGTCGCGTTCATTGAATTCTTCCAGATGATCTAACTATGCGCCATCCCGTTCGTCCCCTACTCCTACTCGCCGTCTTCAACCTGTTCAATGCTTGGCAAGGCCTATCCATGGCGGCGACTCAACCCAACCTGGCCACTATCGAAGCCGCACCGGCATTCCTGCATAGGACGGCTGATGCCTCACTCAGTGCGGAAGAACTGAATACCATTGCGGTCTTCGAAAAAGCCGCCAAGTCCGTCGTCTATATCACTAACACGGCCGTCCGTCGCGACATCTGGTCACTCAATACGTTTGAAGTGCCCCAAGGGTCAGGTTCGGGATTCATCTGGAATACCCAAGGACACATCGTCACCAACTTTCATGTCGTCTATGGTGCCGATTCCATTCAAGTCGTCTTAGACGATCAATCGACCCATGACGCCCGCGTGATCGGCGTCGACCCCGATCACGACCTGGCCGTCCTACAGATCAATGCTTCAAAAAATCAACTCAATCCTCTCGACATTGGCAACTCAACAGATCTTCGTGTCGGCCAACACGTCTTAGCCATTGGCAATCCGTTCGGACTGGATCATACTCTGACAACTGGTGTGGTCAGTGCCCTAGGCCGCTCAATCAAATCGGTCAACGATCGCACCATAGAAGGGGTCATTCAAACGGATGCCGCCATCAATCCGGGCAATTCCGGCGGGCCGCTCCTCAATAGTTCAGGAAAACTCATTGGCGTCAACACGCAAATCGTCAGTCCCAGCGGGACTTTTGCGGGAATAGGATTTGCCGTTCCGGTCGATATCGTCAAACGTATCGTGCCGCAACTCATTCAATATGGAAAAGTCATTCGGCCAGGCTTAGGTATTTCACTCATTCCCGATTCCATCGCCAACCGATGGGGGATCAACGGAATCGTCATTGCCCGCGTACTACCGGGCAGCGCCGCCGACAAAGCCGGATTAACCAGTCTCCAGGAACTCCAATCCGGACGAATCCGCTTAGGGGATGTGATCATCTCCATCGATGGGGAAAAGGTAGACAACTACGACGATCTCGCTAGAATCTTAGACCGCCACAATGTCGGAGACCGCGTCACCTTAGGCCTACGCCGCCACAACAAAGAACGCACCATCTCCATCACCCTCCAAGCCGTCCAATAACCAGCCCCGTCTCCGTCATCGCCTACATTTTCAGTTGGGAATCCATCCTGGCTTTCTCCGGATAGATCCCCGCCGACTACCTGCGGGGATGACAGAAAAAGGAGGTCAGGCTCGACAGCGTTGACAAGACATCTCCGCTCCCCCTCCGATGTTCCCCGCAGGCGCGGGGATGAACCGGCAACGGTTTGCTAAACCCCCCGGGCGGATTTCATGTTCCCCGCAGGCGCGGGGATGAACCGTACCGATAGCGGTTTGATCTGTATGCGGGGTCAGGCATGAGTACGGACTTGTGAGAGATGGACAGCGCACCCCCGTGCCACCATACCCCTCGAAGAAGTGCAGATCTCCAATTTAGATTCGACAAGGACGATGCTATGTGGAGGGAGAACAGGCAGCGTTTTTTTGCTGAGACTTGGGTGATCCACCTGGGCTCAGATCCTTCGCGGGGCCTCAGGATGACAATGAAGGCTGAGGAGGAAGGGCAGATGGATGCCCGGTGACAAACGTCAGGAATGTCCGAATAGACGATCGATATAGGAATGAATGCTAAATGGATGAATGAGGGGTGGAGTCAAAAATTCACTTTACCATTCGAGTTTTTTACCGACTTCGTTGAGATTGTACCCTCCAAGGGCTTCAATCTCTCGGCGGAAAGGGTGGCTGACCACGGCATCTAGAAACCTTGTGGCCATAGGATGCGTATTGAGAAAGTCGGTTCGCATGATTAGGTCGTATCGTTCTTCGCGGAGGGGAATAAAATCTAACCCGAAATAATGCGCGGCAATTTCAATACCCACACCGACATCGGCCATCCCATCGCGAATATGACGAGCAACTTCTAAATGAGATGTCACTTCATGATCATACCCTTTGATCGTCTCCCTTGTTATGCCCGCATTTTCGACAAGCGCATCTAGGAAAAATCGTGCCCCTGCTCCCACCTCGCGATTGATCAGGCGGACACCGGGCTTAATTACATCCTGAACCGTACGAATCCGCTTCGGATTTCCCGGCTGAATGAGTAGACCTTGTACCCATGAAGCAAAATGCACGCCGATGAAATCCTGGCCCCGCAGATGCCGTTTGAGGTAGGGAATATTGCTTTCTCCTGATTTCATATCGACCAGATGCAACCCCGCCATATGCACTTCGCCGCGTTGAAGGGCGCGCAGCGCATTGGCACTTCCCATGGTCCAATTGGTCACGCCGGAGAGGGCATTGATTTTTCGCACATGTTCTCCGGCCAAAAATAATGCCGGATCGCAACCGGCAATGGCCAGGCCTTGCTCAATCACTTCGCGGGCATGTAAGAGTTTTACCTTCGCATGCGCCTGTTTCTTGGCAGGCTTACTAGACGCCTCGTCTATGATAATCCCATCAGCGGGCATGACGAAATTCAACATCTCTCCCAGGTCGGCCATTGGACGCGCCAACAACCGCCCTCCCACTTGCGATAGCTTCACGCGCATGGGCGTCTTCTGATTCGATTCCCCTCTTAGTAACTCTGCCTCAACCACGACTTCGCGTTCTTGAAGGCTAAACAAATCTTCGACCTGGCAATGCAAGGCCCCCGCTAATTGCAGCGCAATTTTCGTACTGGGTATATATTGATTGCCTTCAATGGCATATACCGCTTGTCGAGTGATTCCCACCTGTGTGGCTAATTCCGATTGAGACACACCCTGCGCCTTTCGTATGGCTGCCAATCGATTCGCCACCGGCTCAAGAGACGTACCCGTGCGTAACGAAGAAGACTTTTTGGGAGAGGATGGAGACGTGGTCATAGGATTCACCGGTGTCTGAGGAAAAGAAAGGCCGGGCAAGGCATCATGCCCCCATTCCGCAGGTTAAAAACCGAGGCCTTTATCAGGGAAAAGAATTACCCCCAGGAATACCTCCACCATATTCTTTTCTGGGATATGAGCCAGAATAACATTTTCTACCAAGGGGAACCGCTGCTTTTTGTTTGACCAGGGATGGAAATGCGTGAAACACGTTTTGCTATCCGACACGGGGTTAAACCGGACAAGACCCATCACTTGAATGGCCTGGTGGAATTTTACCATAAAGCTGCCCATAAAAAGATGACCTGGCTCGTTTGACGATTTATGCCGCCCCCCCCAGGGAGAAGCGTTGCATCCCATGGACGTGTATCAAGTTGGCGTGAACATGGTGTGTTACAGCAAGTTCGACCAACGTCCGGCCCAGGAGCACCGAATCCCTTTGAGGAACAAAGTGATATTCGAGAGATGGTGAATTATTTACTCTCTATGACGCGAAGCGCCTGCCCCGGTAGTCCAGCGAACGCGACAATTTGACCTTACATTTTCATCATCGACAGCCTGGACAGATCTAACACGATTTCTCCACTCCGCGCATCTCCAAACAGCGCCTCAAACAGCCCCTCCTCTTTAGCCTGCACCAGATCTTCTTCCTCGGCTTCGTAGAGTATATCCAACGCCAAGGGCCCCAACGGCAACAACGGATACCGACGGTCATAAATCATCCCTGCAGGTGGAATCGCATACGTCGCTCGATAGTTACTTAAGATAATATGCAACGCCTGCTCAGTGACATACAAGCCTCCTGATGTCACTTCTCGCTTCGTGGCATTTACAGGGTGACTTACATAAAACGTGACTAATTCCTGGGGAACCGCCGTTTCCAACCCTTCCAATATCCGAGGCCACAACAACTCAATCTCTTCCTCATGAAAGACTGGCTCCATCGTCGCCATCCCACTGACCCATCTGATCAGCGCCGAACGATGTTCGCGGACCCGAAGACCACGCAAGGCTTTTTGAATTTGATGACGGGAAAGCGTGACGGGATGCGCATTCCAGGTTTGAGGATCATCGGCATCAACCCACGGCGAGTATTCTAAGCGAACAAAGGCGGTAGGATTTTCATACACCAGATAGGAATACAACGGTGGGGCGGTACAACCAGCCAGCGCCCCCGTCACAAGAAACAAAAAAAAACCAGCCCCCCATCGTTTAGGCATTGGCTTCAGTCACGCTAGCCTTCATCTCGATGCGCTGATGTGGGTTATCGTTGCCATCACGCGGCACATTCACGATCCGATCAACAATCTCCATGCCGCTGACCACTTCTCCGAATGCGGTATATTGCCCATCCAGAAAATTGGCATCCGCCACACAAATAAAAAACTGCGAACCGGCGCTATTGGGATCTTGCGCCCGCGCCATCGACAACGTGCCGCGTGAATGAGGATGCTGACTAAATTCAGCATTCACGCGATGCCCCGGACCACCGGAACCATGTCGCGATCGATCGGCCTCCTTACTATTGGGGTCGCCCCCCTGAATCATAAACCCTGGAATCACGCGATGAAACGTGGTTCCATCATAAAACTGGTCGTGGGCCAAGGTCACCATATTCTTGACATGGTTCGGGGCCAGGTCAGGAAAAAACCTTAACTCAATATTGCCCCAGGATTCCCCATCCACCTGAATCGCCAAATTCAATCGCGTCTGTTCATTCACCGTCACGTCACTCATGCTTCCATCCTTTCTGGTCTTGTCCAACACTTTCGTTTCTATGGAGTCAGAAGTCTTCAGGAGTGAAAAGTAAAAAAGTGAGAAGCAAGAGAAAAAATCCTGTCGTTCCTCCCCGGTCTATTCCTACGTCTTCTCTCCTCACTTCTCGCTTTTCCCAGGCTCGAAGAGCGGCGGTTAATCATACGGTCCAATGGGCCCCATCTGCATCCCGAGCCCCTGGCTAATATTCTTCCAATGGGCACCCTTATCGTCACTCCGAAATGCCCCGCTGCTGGTCCCCACATACCAATCCCCTGAGCTGGAGACTATCAAAGTTTGAATGGCTAATCGCGTCAGTCCCTCATTCATGGACACCCATTGTTGCTGATCATGCTTCCATTGAAATATCCCCTTGCCTGTGGCCACCACGATATCGTCCTCAACCGGCACAATTCCGCGAATCGAATCATTTGGAAGGTTGCGACTGATGGACGACCAGGATGCTCCACCATCGAGACTCCGAAAAATTCCGCCATCTTGGGTCCCTAAAAAAATATGCTGCGCCTGATTCACCGCAACTACCCTAATATACCGATGAGGCAACCGTTCACGAGGATCCACAAAAACGGCTTTTGAATCAATCCATTTACTGTCATCAGACTGTTTAAGTTGAAAATGATGGAGCCCTTTCCCGGAAGTGGCTGCTAATAGACGCCCGTCATCCATCATCGCCAATCCCTGCACCAAGACTTGCTCTAAGCCACTGCCCGTTTTCACCCATTGTTGATCGGGTTCCTCCCACCGGTACACACCTTGTCCCGTTCCAGCATAGACACGTCCCGCATGCACAAGAAAGGATTTCACCTCCGTCTCTTCCAATCCCCGACTCAGTGATTCCCATTTTGCACCCTTTAAGGAAAGACGATACACGCCTCCCCGCATGGTGCCCGCATACACATGTTCCCCTGGCATGACCGCAAGACAGAGGATAAACGGATCGGTCAACCCCCGATTCAGAGATTCCCAAGACGATCCTTTATCCGCACTTCGGAATAATCCCATTCCAAAGGAACCGGCATAAACGATCCCATCGGGTGTGACCACCAGCGTCTGAATACTGGGTGCCGTCCCCTGACGACGTTGTTCGGAATCCTCCGGATGAATCATCGGGACATTTGATACGAGAGACCACGAGGAGGGAGGAACAGGCGTTTCAGCCCATCCCGTCAGCATGATCAGCGAGAGAAGAGCTCCCAGACACAGAATCAATTGAGCCACCACCCTGGACATTCGCCCGACCTTCTTGTGTTCCGCCTCAACAGCTTCATTCGTTCTTATCCAGGAGGTTGATCGGTCATGCTTTCAGCAGGGCCTTCATCGCCTTGAGCCTCTGTAGCCGGTTTGGGGATCCGCCCAAACATCTTGGCACCCCATATCCCGATCTCATACAAAATCATTAAGGGGACGGCCATCAGAAGCATGGTAAACAACGTGGCATCCGGGGTGACCACGGCTGAAAGAATCAAGGCCACCATGGCCGCATGCTTCCGGAATTGAATTAAGACCGCAGATTGAACCAATCCCACACGTGCTAATAGGGAAAGGACTAAGGGAATTTCAAACGCAAAACCAAAGGCCAAGAGAAATTTGACGTTGAAATCCACATACATCCCTACGGCTAATTCCGGAGTAATACTTCGATCCATCCCGAACGTCACGAAAAAGTTGATGACCAGCGGCAAAATGATCAGATTACAAAACACCAACCCCAGGAGAAAAAACCCCAAACCGAGAAAAAAGAGGGGCACCGCCCAGCGCTGCTCTTGCTTGAGTAAGGATGGTTCGATAAATTTCCAGAATTGATAGAGAATCATGGGGACACTGAGGATGACCGCCGCTAAAAAGGCAATTTTAATGGAGGCAAACAATGCTTCGGCGGGAGCGTAAAAAATCAAATCGTCTTCGAATGGGCGCTTAAACCATTCGATCAACATACCAGAATAGGAGAAGGCCAGGATAAAAAACACCATAATCGTGGCCCCGACCACCATTAAACGGCGCTTGATTTCCTTAATATGGCGCTGGAGCGGATGCACCACCATATTCATGGCCATGGTTGGCGAAAAAGTGGCCATTAGTGAAAGAACCGATCTTGAAGCACGTCAAACATGACCTACCCGTTTGTACCTGTTTGCTCTAGGGTGGCGCGAGACTCTCGAATGAGTACCGCCATCCGATCTTTCTTACCAAGTTTCTCTTTTTGAAGGAGTTTTTTAGTGATTTCTTCTTGGGGCGTGAGCACATGGCGCTTGAGCAATTGTTGCAATTCAGCGTCTAATCGATGATGTGATTCTTCTAGTTCTTGAAACTCCGCATTGGCAGTCCGTAAGGCCTCTGCAATCTGTTCATCGGTCACCATAGGGTACGCTCCTTTCGCTTGTTTCAAGATGAACGTGAGTGAATGAATTCGTTGTCGACCACCTGCTCTGCCGCGTTCCTGCCCCCGCTCCGAAGGCGACCCCCAAGAGGCTCCAGGGTCATAAGAATAGCATCCTCCGTAGGATTCGTATAGTAGGATTTCCGAATCGCATACTGCTTAAAATTAAAGTGTTCGTAGAGTTTTCTTGCGGCGACATTGGACGCTCGAACCTCTAGCATTCCCCGACAACATCCTTCTTCCATTCCCAGGCGAATCGCTTCTTCAACCAATTGTGAGGCCAATCCGCGACGACGAAATTCTGGATGAATAGCCAGATTAAGAATGCGCAGCTCTTCAAAAATCATCCACACACAAATATACCCAATTGCGGGAACTTCATGCCCACGGTCTGGATGACTCATCATTAGCAGCCGGCTAAACTGGTTTCCCGTCAATTCAGCCTCAAAACTTTTTCGCGACCATGGTTCGGAAAAGCAGGATTCTTCGAGAACCACTAATTCCTCAAGATCCTCAAGTGTCGCCGCCCGGATCGTCCAACAATTGTCGGTATCACGCGTGGTCATAGTCTGTGGGTCTCCAATTTTGACTGGCTTCCTCAAGGGATCATGGCCCTTCACGGTTGGTCCTTCACAGACCCTGCTTGTCCGCCAACGGCTTGAGAAGAAATCTCGGCATAGGACGGTTGAATATAGCGCGGGGTACAGCCCTCGGGAAGCCACTTATTTCCTTGCAACAACACCAACCCTGCACGTCCCACCCCTACAGCTGATGGCCAGAGCGCCTCAGGTGGCCCTTCGACCAGCAGGTCCGAGTTAATTCCTGAATCTGCCTGATTTCGTATCCACCCATCTCCCAAAACCAAAGTCGGTTCCGAGAGGCCTGCGCAGACATCGGATAGTTTTCCCATTTGTTCCGTCTGGATCGACATCAAATGCGTGTTGCGCCATCTGAAAAGCCCCCAATACACCATGTCTGGCCGAATGGCCACTGTACTGAGAATTGGCAATTCCACCGTATTTGGCAGATTCCAGGCCAAACCCTCTAGCGTCGACACTCCCACTAAGGGAATTCCTAACGCGAATCGAAATGCCGTCATCGTGGCCAAGCCCACCCGCAATCCGGTAAAAGTCCCGGGCCCAATGGAGATCGCTAAGCCCTCAAGATCGGCCACCGTCACCGAAGCTCCTCCCAACAGCTCATGAATAGCAGGAATAATCTGTGGGGTCAGAGAACCACTGGAATCGCATTCCCGGTAGCCTAGAAGTTTCTGACCTTTCAAAAGGGCCAGGCTTGGGCGTGAGGTCGCCGATTCAAGGGCTAAGATAAGCATGGTCCGTCTTGATTGTATGACTGCACATCAAAGGCCTCCATCCATTACGCGGCGTTCAGCACAAATTCTTGAAAATTGAGGGTAATGGAACCTCCGCTGATACGATGATCAGTGGCTTTTACCACAAAGGGCAACCGGATACGGCCCTGTGCCTCGGCTGCCGGATCCTTGACCTCCCGGTAATCCTCACATTCCACGGAGACCACGACGTCATCATAAGCCCGTCGATATTCGATAGAGGTCAAATCCAAGGTTTGAGCATCAACCCAAGTACGCACAAGAAATTCCTCTGGCGATGTGGTGTCTCCAGAAGGACGGGCCACCATATCCAGTCGGTAATGCGTCGCATCTTGTAAGACCACAATCTCCCCTTTGGAAAGCCCGGCAATTTTCCCTAACACGGCATCAAGCGCTCGAATACTCAATTGAACGGTTTGGTCCCATTGGGTCTGAACCGATCCGCCCTCGACCTGCCCGGTAATGACTTGATGGTCAGCCGGCAAATAGAGTTCATATGCGTTCCCTTCTCGATTAAATTCCATCATCGGGACGCCAAAGCGTAAAAACCCTCGTAAATGAACGTGATCGGGGCTGACATACGACATCACTCCATTAAAACGCTGGGAAAATGGAAGGCCAGAACCAGAAACACTGGCCTGGAATAACCCACGAAGCGTGCGAATCATGCCTTCCTTCTGCCGTAACGCCTCAAGCACCTGCCGGCCTTGATCTTCGGGAACCGCTGTATAGCCCCCCTGAAACACGCCTGCACAGCCAGCCAGAAAGGCGAAAGAGGCAACACACACCCCTCTAACCCAGCATGAATGTAATCTCGATAATTTCAGATTGATTGGAACCATCATGGTGTATGACTGCTTATGCGACAGAGCAGGAGACTGCTTCCCAAATATCTCCAATTTCTCGGATTCCCACCACGTCTATCCCTTCAATGGGCTTCCATTGTTCAAGATTGGCGGCAGGTACCACGCATCGTGTAAACCCGAGTTTCATCGCTTCTCGTATTCGAAGATCGGCATGCTGAACGGGCCGCACTTCCCCTCCTAACCCCACTTCACCCATCACCGCCAACCGAGAATCCAAGCCTGCCTCCCGAAAACTAGACAACACCGCACAGATAATCCCCACATCGACCGTCGGCTCATCAATCCGAAGCCCCCCAACGACATTGACATAGACATCGTACCCGGTGAAATGCAATCCCAACCGCTTTTCCATCACCGCCAATAAAAGGGAAACACGATTCACCTCTACCCCCTTGGCCATCCGTTTTGGCATGGGATAGCTGGTTTCCGATACCAGAGCCTGCAATTCCACTAATAAGGGACGGGAGCCTTCCACACTGGAGACGACGACCGACCCGGCACTCGTCCCGATCCGCCCCGTCAAAAACATGGCTGAAGGATTATCGACTTCAATGAGCCCTTCATCCTTCATTTCAAAGACACCGATTTCATTCGTCGGTCCAAACCTGTTCTTGACCGCGCGTAAGATGCGATAGCTTTGGCCTTTATCCCCTTCAAGATATAATACGGTATCCACGATATGTTCCAACAAACGTGGTCCGGCAAGGACCCCCTCTTTGGTCACATGCCCGATAATAAACACCGGCACATTCGTTCGCTTGGCATACCACATGAGTTGGCAGCCGATTTCCTGGACCTGGCTCACGCTTCCCGGCGCAGAGGTTAATTCACCGGTGAAGACGGTTTGGATGGAATCCACCACCATCACCCGGGGATTGACCGTTTCGGCGACACGGAAAATTTCTTCGAGGGCTGTGGCCGCCACGACATACAGATTGGGAGAGTGAATGCCCAATCTGTCGGCTCGCATTTTGATTTGTTGGGGAGATTCTTCACCAGAGACATACAACCCAACCTCCCCGGTCTTCTCCAACGAATTGAGGGCTTGCAGTAATAAGGTCGTCTTCCCGATACCAGGATCTCCACCAATGAGGACGACCGACCCGGGCACAACCCCGCCGCCAAGGACCCGGTTTAATTCTTCAATGCCGGACTGAAGGCGGAATTCTTGTGTCTGGGTAATCGACTCAATCGGCACCGCCTCAGGTATGCCACCAGCAACGGTGCGTTGCTTCATGGCCGAGGCCTCTCGAGCCACTTCCTCCCGCAAGGAGTTCCATTCCGAACATTCCGGGCAGCGACCTGTCCAGCGAAGGCCCTGGTACCCGCATTCCTGGCACACAAATCGTGTTTTCGGTCGTGCAGCTTTCATCAACGCCTTCTTCGTCTTGAGGAGACTCCTGATTACAGATACCGGCGCACCCGAGACCAATCATTCAAAATAATGGCCCGCCGTGGAAAACGTGCTTGATTGTCAGGGCGCGGCAAGATCACGGCTTGCAAGCGGTTTTTGAGCAACACTTCGGCAAAGTCGACCGATTGCCCAATTCCCCCACTCACATTTTCCCATCCTTCTTCCTGTAAGGCCTCTAGCGCATCAGATAAGGCTACGGATGTTTGAGAAAGGATTCGAATCATACCCGGAGGGAATTGGTGCTTGCGCAGCCAGGACTGAATGGCTTCAACTCGCCCTTTGCCAGTTTGATCTATATATACGAGATTATAATAAAACTCAGCCAGCTTCTTTAATTCAACAGGAGCCGCTGCCTGAGGTTCGCCAAGGACCAAGCCAGGGTCAGGAAACGATTCAGATGGGGGTGATTCTGTCTTGAGTTCGCCTTCGACTAGCACCGCCAAATCAATGAGCAAAATAGGAC
>QJYE01000136.1 GCA_003235785.1 Nitrospirota bacterium | reverse complement strand
GGGCATTCCACTAAACGAGCTGCTGTCAATGAAGCACTCCGAGAATATGTCACACGCCGGAAACAGAAAAAAATCCTTGAGATATTCGGCACTCTGGAATGGGACCCCAAATATGATTACAAGGCGGCACGAAAACGAAAATGACCGTCTTAGTTGATACGTCTGTTTGGTCGCTCGCCCTTCGGAAAGATGGCCCGGCAGACCACCCCGCAGTCAAAAAATTACAAAGCTTTTTGTTAGACACACAAAACATTGTCCTTATTGGGATCATTCTGCAGGAAATTCTCCAAGGCTTTAAACATGAGGGGACCTTTACCAAAGTCACCACCTATTTGGATGCCTTCCCCCTCCTTTCCTTAAATAGCAGTGACTTTGTTGCGGCCGCCAAACTTCGCCGTCAGGCCGCAGCACAAGGGTTGCCCCTCTCCACCCCTGATTGCCAAATCGCCGCAGCCGCCATCCAACACCACTGCACCCTCTTAACTACCGACAAAGATTTTTCGAATCTTGCTCAATTGGTGCCCCTGCAATTGGCCTAGCCAATCTTCCGTATGATCACCTCGACCGTCAAGCAGGTCAAAGGGATCGTACAATTTTTTCCATGCTCGTCCTTCCTTAGCGATTCTAGACAAAGCTCCCTTCGCTATTCTCACACGATGGGTAAACCTTCCACATGAGCATGGGGTCGGGCATGAGTAGTGATTTATTCTGTCCCTCTTCTTGTAGGTTCCGACTATGGTCCGAAAGCCAGGCGTCGAATTCCCCGGTGCCCTCTATCACGTAATTGCCACCAGCAACCGCCGCACGACACCCCCTTTCATAACGACACAGATTTTGCCGCATATCTCGAACGCCCTGAATGCGACCCACGGCGGGATAGGTTCCGGCGCTATGCGTGCATCTTGATGGCCAACCACCTGCATCTACTGATCGAAACCGGCGAGATTCCGCTGTCTCAGGCCATGCAGACTTCGTAATAACCCTCAAGCCACTGATGAAATAGAGAGAAACAAATCCACTCCACGTCTGCAAACAAATCACAAGCAGGTTTTATGGGGAATGGAGTCTGGGTGGAAACGACGTAAGCTGTTGATGGTATTGGTGGACCGTACAGGGATCGACCCTACGGCCCACTGATTAAGAGTCAGCTGCTCACTTTTAGTTGAGAGAAATTTCCCATTGGTCAAAAATGATTGGATCAGACAAACGGTTAGAAATTTATAAATCCTTTCTCTTGTCATTTTGTGGCAATAAATTCGAAGAAGTCGAGATTCGGCCTTTCGATCCTGAGAGTTCTAAAATCGCGTGGTGGATCAAGACCCTTCCCCTTTTCTTTTTCAACTTCCAATTGATATACCTCAAAGCCCCTCGCCCGCAGAGGGGGAGAGGGAAAGAGTGAGCGGGCAATAACAATTGAAAAATAAAACACTCACAGTGTTTTATTGATTCGCCAAAGGTCTCCATCTCCCATCAAATAGCCACGACTCAGTCATTCTTTTTCCTGTCAGAGTCGAATAGGGAACACCATGAAGGATTGACCCAAAATCAAAATTTTGTGGCCAGCCCAGAGCAGAGGAAACGACCGTCGGCTTGTGGTATCCTTAAGGCCCCGAGAGAGGATAGGCTCATGAAAGAAACCGCTTTTCTGCCGGTTAATTTTTAAGACCAAGAATAATGTAATCCATACAATAATAATTTCACTATTCCCCCTCAAGACAGCCTTTCACCACTGTATCCCTGGAAAAAAAATGACCCAACACCATTTACTGACACCATTTCAATTGGGTGATCTTCACCTGAAGAATCGGGTGGTCTTGGCACCCATGACGAGATCTCGAGCCGGGAAGGCACGATTGGCGAATGCCTTGATGGCTGAATATTACCGGCAGCGAAGTTCCGCAGGATTATTAATTACCGAAGCCACCACCATATCTCCCCAGGCGAATGGGTGGAATGAATCTCCCGGCATTTATACGGAGGACATGCGAGACGCCTGGAAGCAGGTGACCGACGCCGTCCATGCCGGGGGCGCTCCGATCTTTTTGCAACTGTGGCATATGGGACGGGCTTCCCACAGCAGTTTTCATGACGGGGAGCTCCCGGTGGCCCCTTCCGCGATTAAGCTCAACGGCGAGGCGATTCATACCCCTGTAGGGAAGGAAGCCTATGAGGTTCCGCGCCCGCTGTCGACTGAGGAGATTGCCCTGGTAATTGCCGACTACCAGAGAGCTGCCCAATATGCGAAAGAGGCGGGGTTCGATGGCGTAGAAATTCATGCGGCCAACGGGTACTTGATCGATCAGTTTTTGCAATCACGGACCAATGTGCGTACCGACCGGTATGGCGGAAGCATTGAATCTCGCTATCGGTTTTTGGCAGAAATTGTGACAGCAGTTTGTGCCGTCTGGCCTTCACAGCGCGTGGGGGTGAGACTCTCTCCCAATGGCAATTTCAACGATATGGGATCACCGGACTTCCGCGAACAATTCACGTATACCGCCACCCAGTTAGATACCTGTCATCTGGGCTACCTGCATGTCGTGGACGGTTTAGGCTTCGGCTTCCATGAACTGGGAACTCCCATGACCTTAGGGGAATTTCGTTCTGTCTATCATGGCACCTTAATCGGCAATTGCGGGTACGACCAAGCATCGGCGGAGGGTGCGATTAGAGACGGTCATGCCGATTTAATCGCGTTTGGCCGCCCATATATTAGTAATCCTGATTTGGTTGAACGCTTTAGGCTCAACGCTGAACTGAACCCGCCCGCCGATATGGAACATTGGTATTTGCCCATTGGCGCGAAAGGGTATACGGACTATCCTCGACTATCTGAAAAAATGGGATGAACAGGATAGTGCCTACATAACTGGCTGTTCCCAGGCGGGTATCCGGAAGAATTCAATAGACAGCGGAAGACCAGAGGATTCTGTCTGGCGAGCACATCTGAAGAGATTGCTGACACCTTCAGTGCCTCCATGAGGCATTCGCCATGGACACGTCACTCCCTCAAAATGAGTTTCTCTTCTCCAGTAGATCAGCTATGAATCGGGGCCTTGATGGGGTGAGGCCTGACTCAGTAGCTTCAGCCGCTCTTGAAGATGACCCCAATGGGTACCTGCCCAGTAGAGTTGGCCACAATTTGGACAGCCGGTAAAGTGCGTGTGATGTTTGGCGACAAAAGGGGGCACTCGTGGCCTAGCTTGAGAAGGTGGGATGGTCTCCAGAATGTGGTTACAGGCAACACAGCGACACACCGTCTCCTCGTCAATCGTAAGCCTGACCTGGAGCTCCGTTCGGAGTTGCCACAATTGATCAATTACGAAGTCGCTATGAATGAGAGTGAAACGTCCCCGGACAGCTTTTCGTTGGACCAGATATCGGTCTCGGGTCAAAAGCCATCGATGTTCATTCAAGACTCGATCGACGATGTCTTCGTCGCTAATATTCCGCTCATACGCTGCATCATAACCAAGGATACGAAGCCAGCGGGCCAGCTTGCCTAGCATGGCATCAACAAAAAATGTCTGTCTCGGGATATGAGACTGAGCCATTATCCTACTTGTTTTCTACTCTACCCATCTTTCTTGAACCTGGCGGCTGGAATGGTGAAAAACCTCCTGCGCTCCGCTCTTTGCGTTCCTGACCAAACGTTGGATCAATAACCACGAATCAATCATCTCCCTCCACGTCAGTGGCGAAGAACGAAGACAGATGAAGGCGAATAGGTACTCACCCAGTCAGAGACACTCCCCAACGTAAACCGTTCAATTCCTGAAAGACCTTTTGACCCGACACAGACCAATTGCGTCTTCAGACGTTGCGCCGTCTCGACAATCTGGGTGCGGGGGTTTCCTTCTAAACATTAGGTATCAACCTGACACCCCGCTTTGAGAAAATTTTTCCTGGATTCGGCCAACAACAGCTT
>QJYE01000479.1 GCA_003235785.1 Nitrospirota bacterium | reverse complement strand
ACGGATAAGCCGGCCGACCTGAGAGAAGGGAGGCTGATGGTCTCCGCCAGTTCTTCGGATTTCTGAGGATTGCGAAGGATTTCTGAAAATTTTCTCACTCGCTTAAACGCACCTTCCACATCTCCGGGAACCACATCATAGATTCGCACACCGCCTGACTGTCGTCCAAACGTCAAAAGACCATCTTGAAGTTCGGGCGAGGAGGTGGAGGCGTGAAATGAATTTCCTGTCAGGATGTATTGAGTGCGGGGTGTTGGAATTCTGGGAATCACTGGGGAAGGAGCGACGGCTTTCACAAAGACGGTGGAGCTTGGAGGCATCTTGGGATCAGCCTTCACCAGAAGATCGATGCGTAATCCCAGGCGTTTCATCAATTCGGGATAATCCCCCAGGCTGGAGATGAGTTGATGAAAATCGACTTTGGGTACCTCAGGGCGCGGCTTCCGGACTAATGCTCCTTCATAGACCGATTGATATTTCAACAACTCCACACCTTTTGGCGTAATCCCGGCCGCTTGAAGTTGCTGTTGGCTCATTCTGGGGAGAGATCTCTTTGCAATGAGGCTTCCCGTTCCTCGTGACTGAATCCTGGGTGTGATTCCAGGTTGGCCTCCTGGCCCCTGTGGACCTCCCGGAAGTCCTCCTTGAGGTCCGGGTCCCAATTGATTTCTGAGCAACTGATCTTGAAGGATATTAAGCTGGAGAATCGGGTTTTCAAACCCTGATTCAAATTTTCCCGGGACACGGACATCGGGCTTCACCATGTTCATGTCTTGCAATCGTTGCAACATCATACCTCGAGCCGGAAGGCGATCCGGCGATTCTACGGCCAGCTTCCCATACAGATCATCCTTGACGGATTGGAAAAACCGTTTTTCGGCAGGTGCCACGATCAGGAATTTATCTCCGGTGAATCTGGAGATCCCCTGGTCGAATTGATAGGGACGAACAAGCAGGGTGTCGGGAAAGAGCGCGGCCCAGAGATTGGCATCGAACGGATCGGCGTTGGGAGTTGAAGGATTCGCTGCCCATTCCGGAGTCACCGCCAACGGTGGCAGCCCTGACCCGTCAAAAATGACCTGAAATTGGAGAGCACTTCTGATGGCCGGCCAATCAAAGACCGGCCGAAAATATTTGAACTGCAACTCGGGCATTTTTTGCTGCGGAGGAACCGTCACCAACAGGCGTGGGGAAATCAGCACGGTGAAACGCAACCAGGACTCGAACCGTCCATTGGGTAAGGTGGTCGCCATGAGTTCGAACTGAGGAGCCCCGATTTGAACCAATGGGGTAATGGCCGCAGCTTTCTGTTTGTCCGTAGGCTTGGAAATGATCCGATTTGCCATAAGAAGCTCCCTTTTCTTGCCTTAAGCAAATGCACCGGCGTATTGCGCCCATTCCTGTTCGCTGAGCATTTCGTAAATTTTTCGGGGTTTCACGATATTTCCCATCTTGTTCTGAACAAAAACCGGCTTTGGCTCGTTGCTGACCAACCAGATGTGGTCGCGGTCGTCTTGCGCGATTTGAACGGTTTCGGTTTCCCCTTTAAACTCTTTCCTGACGCTTAAGGTCACGGATGTCTCAAAGAACAAAATCTCGATTTTGACGACCAGCGACGCCTCGCCCCACAATTTTTTGGAGATAGTCTTGGTTGTGGCGGTGGTGGAAATAACTTTTTCCTCATATGCGATCAACATTTTAAACTCGAGGGACACGGTGATAAGCCCCAACACGCTGATCTGCCCGCCCATGCGTAAGTAGCCTTCCAGGTAAATTCCTTTTTGCTTGGTGTCTGGGTCGAGACCGTATTTAAAATAGAAGCCGGCCATCACGTATACACCACCGCTGGCAATCCCGATATCGAAGGCAAACTTTCCACCGAACTCCAGCAAGACTTCCACCAGCACCACGCCTCGCTCTGAGGCTTCGATCTCGACGGCAAAAAACCCGCCGCCGCCAAATATCCATACGGTAATGCAGAATGGATCACTGCGTTCGGAAATGGCTAGGCGGAATCGCACCGGATCGCCATTCCAGAAAATCGAGACGGCTGCCGAAAGTTTCAGGTTGGAAAGACTGAACACTCCAATGGCAATGGTGGGAACGGTGACCGAAATGCCTGCCTTGATGCTGGTGGTTGATGGTTCGATGATAGGTTTGACACCCCAGCCACTGGAGCCGCCTGACGTTCCGCCACCACCCCCGCCTCCGCCGCTATCACTTTTTCCGCCGACGAGTTCCTGGAGATTGCTCAGAAATTTTAAGGCTCCAAGAAACTCGACCGGCTTGACACCATCTTCCGATTCACTCGCCAGCTTTGGATCCGGTGAGAGGCTTTTCCCATGTTTCTTTTCAAGGCGGAGTTTGTTGAAACTCACGCGAATGCATTGGGCGATGGTGACCTGGAAATTCGTCAGTTCGCCAGTCGCATTGAATTCCGGCTCCGGGACGTGTGGATCGCCCGGCTTGGGAAATCGAAAGACCACTTGAACTTTCAGCGTGAATTTTGATTTCTTGGGGTTGGGCTTGCTTGGTAATTGGGGGTCGAAAATGAGCACGGGTGCCAAGTTAACTTTTTGGACATTATCGATGGTGAATTCGAATGGTATTTTGATCTTATCCGGGTATTCTTCGGATTTGAGGGAAGGCACAAGACCGCCGGGTTGTTTGAATTGATTCGTATTGACCGACGGGAACAAACTGGCCAAAGGAATGCCACCCAGGATTTTGGCATCTTTGAAATATTCCTGCGGGTTGAAGTTTCCGCTGCCGAATTGCTCCGCACTTTGAGCGGCTCCTGAATCTCCACCACTTCCCCTTGTGGTGACGCCGCTGGCCTTTCCGCCCACGGGACCTTTGAGTCGGGAAATACCCACGATGTCCATGTTGGGAGCGGCCAACCCACCGGACTTGGTGGTATCGGTAAAGCGCATGCCGATGGGATTCAAGAGGATCAGAAAGAGTTCGCCAAGGTTCGGTCCGCCAAACCCGTTTACGCGGTACATGTCACTGTACCGAACGTCGGTGCCCGCTGTGGCGGGGTTCGGTCCCAACAACGCTTTCACGGCAGGGATGGAGATTTTGGCCTTGGTCAGAAACGGAAAGAAAAATGGATTGACGGCATCCACCAGAGGTTTGGTCACCGAGGGAGGGCAGCCTGGCATGAGGCCCTCCTGGATCCATACTGAATCGCACGGAATCTCGGCACTGAAGGACACATTTTCGGTCTCCAATGCGGTATCCCCTTTTTTACTGGATGGGGCATAGGAGACTTTCTGTCCGGAAAGGCCGGTGGTATTCCGGGAATCCTGGGAATAGGCATTACGTACACCCTTGAGCATTCCGGTGTTCAGTCCTACATCGCTAGTAATGAAAACCATGGGCATTGAGAACTCGCAGGAGTCACCTGCCCAATCCTCCCCGATCAGGTGGAATTGAAAATCCTGCCCGCTCACCTTTGGCCAAAACGCGATCGAACTGGCAGGGACCGAGCCGATCTTACTGTTTTCCTTGGGGTCGAGATTCGGGGTGATCAGCGTGGTAATCCGGAGGTTTCGAAAGGGGAAATTCCGCCCTTTCGAAAATGATAATTGTTCTTGCCCCGGGCCAGGGTATGTTTTTATGGGTTCTTTGACCACAATAAATTCCCGGTACCGCAATAATGCCACCATCGGTCCGCCTGCAATTGGTCGTTCGATTTTCCGTTCGCTGATCTGAATCAGGACGGCTCGATGACCGAAGGGAAACAGAAATCCCTGTTCAATGACCCGCACAAACTGGTCACGCCCCATATTGGTATGTTGGGTCCATTCAATAACCGTTAAGGGGTTCGGAGCCGGGTCGTAGGCATATTGCGTCTTCATCCAAACGCCTAGCGAACTCAGCATGAATCGTTCCGCACGGGCATATCGATTCTGCCAATTGGCTAGTTTCCCATTGGCCATCAACTGCACAAGTTGATG
>QJYE01000498.1 GCA_003235785.1 Nitrospirota bacterium | reverse complement strand
GACACCGATTATGAGGTGTATGCGGCTATTCGCTCCGAGGAAAAGCGGCAACGGGAAAATCTGGTGCTTATTGCATCAGAAAATTATGCCAGTCCCGCCGTCCTTGGTGCGCAAGGCTGTTTGATGACCAATAAATATGCGGAGGGCTATCCGGGGAAGCGGTATTACGGCGGGTGTGAATATGTCGATGTGGTCGAAGAACTGGCAATCGCCAGGGCCAAAGAACTCTTTGGATGTGAGCATGTCAATGTCCAGCCACATTCCGGGTCGCAAGCGAATATGGCTGCGTATCTCGCAGTCCTTAAGCCCGGGGACACGATTTTGGGGATGGATCTGGCGCATGGTGGCCATTTGACTCATGGGAGTCGTGTAAATTTTTCTGGGAAAATTTTTCAATCGTTTACCTATGGCGTTGATCGAGAAACCGGAACGATTGATTATGACGTCGTTGAGCGGCAGGCGCAGGAAGTCCGCCCACGAATGCTGGTCGTCGGAGCCAGTGCCTATGCCAAAATTTTGGACTTCCCTCGTTTTCAAGCTATTGCGCAATCGGTTGGAGCCTATTTATTGGTCGATATTGCGCATATTGCCGGTTTAGTGGCCACGGGCCTTCATCCCAGTCCTGTTCCCTATGCTGATTTTGTGACGACCACGACGCACAAGACCCTTCGTGGCCCACGCTCGGGAATGATCATGTGTAAGGAAGAGCATGCCAAAGCGGTTGATAAAATGATTTTTCCAGGAATTCAGGGTGGGCCGTTGATGCATGTGATTGCCGCCAAGGCTGTGGCGTTTAAGGAAGCTCTGGCTCCAGGGTTTACCACCTATCAAAAGCAAGTGTTGGCGAATGCGAAGGTCTTGGCAGGGGGGTTTTTAAGTCGCGGCTACCAAGTGGTCTCTGGCGGAACGGATAATCATCTGTTTCTGTTAAATCTCAACTCAAAAAATGTTACGGGTAAAGAGGCTGAAGCGGCGTTGAATGCGTCGGGCATTGTGGTGAATAAAAATGCGGTGCCCTTTGATGAGAAGCCACCGGCCGTGGCCAGTGGGATTCGAATCGGCACTCCAACGGTTTCCACTCGCGGGATGCAGCAAGCGGAGATGGAGCAAATTGTGTCCTGGATGGATGAAATCATCCAACATGCACAGGATGCCTCGCTGCACAAGCGCATCCTACGAGAAGTCAAAAACTTGTGCGCGCGCTTTCCTATCTTTCATCCATACTAGTTTCCTCCACGATTCCTCCCAACGCGAAGGACACGTTTTCGTGAAATGTCCGTTCTGTGACAAGCTCGAAGATAAAGTGATTGACTCGCGTACCGCACGGGAAGGGGAAGTTATTCGCCGTCGTCGTGAATGTTTGGGCTGTAAACGGCGATTTACCACCTATGAACGCATCGAAGAAAATCTGCCCATGGTGGTCAAGAAAGACAATCGGCGTGAGCCCTTTGACCGGGCGAAGATTTTAGCGGGGCTCAAGAAGGCTTGTGAGAAACGGCCTGTCAGCATCGGGGCGTTAGGTGCGGCGGTCGATCGCATAGAAAAACGGATTCAAGACTTAGGGGAAACCGAAGTGCCCAGTCGAACGGTGGGGGAAGAAGTCATGCGGGCCTTACAAGAGCTAGATCCCGTCGCGTACGTGCGATTTGCCTCCGTGTATCGGGAGTTTAAGGACATCGACCAATTCATGGATACGATCCGTGCCTTAACCCATGACCCCGGGCGTTCGTAGCATCGGGTGCGGTCAACCCACATAAGCCGGCTAACCCGAAGAATGCGTTCTTCATTTCTCTTGTGAAACAAGAGAAGAGGGGCATGACTTTTACGAAAACATGCTCTCACCCATTCACACCCGGCGTCTGTATGCCACCTCTCAAAACTACAAAGCCTACTAAGCGCTCAAGGGTTTCCTCGAAGCCAGTATCTAATCGAGAATCACATGGCGTCACCACCAGCCGTGTGGCCATCATTGGGGCAGGGCAAGGAGGTATGGCTCTTATGGAAATTTTTGCGGAAGACCCGTTAGTCACCGTCGTAGGTGTGGCGGAAACCCGTCCGTTAACGAAGGGAGTCCGTCTTGCCAAAAAATTGGGTATTCCAATCCACCGCCGCTATCAAGACTTGTTAAAGCTCAAAAATGTAGATTTAGTGATTGATGTCACGGGTGATCCAGCGGTGGAGCAGAAGCTCCTGGAAGTGCAAGCGCCCCACTTAGCGTTGGTTGGTGGAGCGAGCGCCAAGTTTATGTGGCAATTGATTGAGGCACGAATTCGTGCCTCGGCGGAAATTGAAAGTACGCTGACGCGCTATCAATCGCTCTTCCGTCTCTATGTCAAGGAAGAGGCTGAAGGGGCCGTGGATGAAGAGCGTACGCGCATCGCCTGTGAAATTCATGATGGGTTGGTGCAAACTTTAGTGGGTGTGAACCTCAAGATGGAACGCGTGCGTGAACTCGTATCCGAAGATCCTGATAAAGGGCTGACCATGCTGAATCAAACCACCGTACAATTAAAGCATGCAATTCAAGAAGCGCGAGAGGTGGTGTATAATCTCCGTCCGGGGCAATACGATCACCTGGCGTTCATCCCGGCTCTCTCAAATTATCTGACGTCGTATGAACGAGAGCATCGGATTAAAACAACCTTTGAGGGAAGTGGAGATGAATCGCAACTTGATCCCAAAACCAAAGTGTTTGTCTTTCGCATGGTGCAGGAAGCGTTGAGTAATGTCGTTAAACATGCCAAGGCCACGAAAGTCGTCGTCAATGTTCATCTGAAACAGGATCTATTGGAAGCCAGGGTTTCTGATAATGGACAAGGCTTTGATGTCCAGCAGGAACGTCAGAATCCTGAGAAATGGGATCATTTCGGAGTGAGGAGCATAAAGGAACGTGCAAGGATGTTGGGGGGTGACGTTCAGTGGATCTCGAAATCTCGAGCCGGAACGACCGTTGAAATGACCATCCCTCTCGTCATAAAGGAGAAACTCGGGTATGTCAAAAAAAACTAAAGTCCTCATTGTCGATGATCATCGCGTGGTGCGAGAAGGGCTCTCGGCGATTCTCGAAACGAAAGATGATATTCAAGTCATCGGTGAAGCCAAGGACGGGGGCGAGGCGGTCGAGCAAACTCGACTCCTTTTGCCGGATGTCATTCTCATGGATGTGAGCATGCCGGGAATGACGGGGATCGAAGCCACCCGTATTATCAAACGGGAGTTCCCACATATTGGAGTTGTGGCCCTCACGATGTATGAGGAGCAACAATATATTTTTGATCTCGTGCGAGCTGGAGCGACGGGCTATCTCCTCAAAGATTGTGATTCAGCGCAAATCATTGCGGCCATCCGAACGATTGCGAAAGGTGAGTCGCTCATCCACCCCTCCGTGGCGAGTAAGATCTTGGCGGAGTTCTCGTTACTGTCTGAAGGGAAAGGGAAAAAACGAGGCATTTTAGAACATGATCTTACCGAGCGGGAGATTACCGTCTTGCAGTTAGTCGCCGATGGCAAAACCAACAAGGAAATTGCCAATGTGCTGGATCTCAGTGAAAAAACGGTCAAAAACCATGTCCGGAATATTTTCCACAAACTGCATGCCTATGATCGGACGCAAGCGGCCATCATGGCCATTCGCAAAGGCATCATCGAACTCGATCCCGGCAAATGCGATTGACGATTGTCAGTGCAAGGCAGGTATGCGGCGCTAGGCAACACGGTGCGGGAAATAATTAAGTCTTTCTCCTCCTATATTGGCATTGTGTGATTCATGAGGGAGGAATGGGATGAGTGTCGACATAGGCCAAAAACTTTTTTGAAAACTGTAAATATTCTTTGAACCCCCCATCCTGCCGGTTTTTCTGCCTTCCTTCCCTTTGGAACGTGTTTAGGGTATCCAACATTTTTTCTTCCTTTTTGAGAACATAATATAACGTTGCCAGCATTGGTGCATTGTGGATTTTAGAAACGTTTACTCTAACGTGTTCGAGGTAGGGTTCAGGTT
>QJYE01000333.1 GCA_003235785.1 Nitrospirota bacterium | reverse complement strand
GCGGGCTCGATCAGAGCACCCGTATAATGATTGTTTTTGAGGCATCATCGTTTATTTTTCAAGATTGGACCCCCGTATGAGTACTGAGACTGTGGAAAAAGATTCGAAAAATTACCCGATTCTTCGGAATTTGCAATATTCGCCATTAAAGCAGGGGGATGAGCAATACATTGTGTTGTGGGATCCGACTGGTTTGTCGGCGGAAAAGCTGGTCCTGCCGCTCAATTATTTCTGGCTGTTTCAGTTTTTTGATGGCGAGCATTCGTTAGAGCAGCTCGGTGGAGAATACCTGAAAAAGTATGGGGAATTCATGATGCCGGATCAGCTCACCAAATTGGTGGCCGATCTGGAGGAAAAATTGTTTTTGGAAGGCGATCGCCTGAAGCAAGTCCAGAAGCAAGCTTTTGAAGATTATCGTAAGCTTGAGGTGAGGCCGATGGCGTTTGCCGGGAAACAATATGAAGCAGATCCCGTGAAATTGCGTGAGCAGATTGACGGGTTTTATGCCTCGAAGGAAGGGCCCGAGAAGGGCAAGGCCGAATGTGCCGGTCAGATAATTAAAGGTCTCGTCGCTCCAAATTTTGACATCAAGGATGCGGGGCCCATTTATGCCTGGGGCTATCAGGAATTACGGGAAGGCCAGGTTCCGGATGTGTTTGTGTTGATTGGGACATGCCATGCCGGTCTTGAAGGGGGGGTTGCTTTTACGGATAAAGATTTTGAAACGCCCTTTGGCACGGTGCCGGTGAATCGAGCGATTATTGATACCATTCGTCAAGAAGCGGGTGAGACGTTTTTTGCGGAAGATATTTCCCATCTTCGTGAACATAGCTTGGAATTGCAATTGCCGTTTCTCCAGCATGCGCTGGGTGAAAGTCGTGCGATTTCCATTGTCCCGATTTTGGTCGACTTTCCTCCTGACACATTGACGGGTGGGGAGTATCAACAGCTCTTTCATCGAATCGATCAATTTTTAACGATCACCAAACGTGCAATTCAGGCTAGTGGTCAACAGGTGTGCGTGATTGGCAGCGCCGATCTGGCCCATATCGGTATTCGCTATGGCGATCAAAAGCCACCTACCGATTTTTCCTTTCATCGATGTATGCAGATTGATCTGGAAATGTTGAAGAAGGTTGAAGAGGCTGATCCGGAAGGGTTCGCAGAATTTATTTTAAAAGAAGGCAATCAGCGTCGAATTTTAGGATTTTCCGTGATTTTCACCTTGATGAAACTGCTGCAACGCGATAGTGAACCGCTGAAGGGGCAAGTGCTACGTTATGATCGTGGGATTACGGATCAGTTCAATTCGACGGTGACGTATGCCAGTATTGCGTTTGTCTAGGCGATTGTAGAAAAAGCTTGTCGGTTTAGGTTTTTTGGGGAGGGTCGGCTACATCCTTCTTTCCGTCATTCCCGCGAAGGCGGGGATCCATCCGCTAAATCCCTCAAGATGGATTCCCGATTGAAAATGTCGGGAATGACCCAATAGTGCAACCAGGGTTTTATTGTCTTCCCATCCACCCACTCTTTCATCTCTACGTTCTATTTCATCCGTTCCCCATTTACTTGACGCTATTCCTCCGCCCGAATCGTGATCCGTACAGGATTTAAGGGGTTATCTCGGTCGTCTCGTGGAGCTTCTACGATTTGATCGACCACATCCATTCCTTTCACGACCTTCCCGAAGACGGAATAGCTCCGGTCCAGGCTCCCTTGGTCTTCGACGCAAATAAAAAATTGTGAGCCGCTATCGGTCACGTCACGCGTGGAATCCTCGCTTCGTGCCACTTTGGCCATGGAAATTGTGCCACGGCGATGAGGACGATCACTGGTTTCCGGGGGTAGATTAAATCCTGGCCCTCCGGTTCCGTGAAGGCTGCGGTCGGGATTTTTGCTGAGCGGATCTCCAGTTTGAATGAGAAACCCTGGGATCACACGGTGAAACGACATGCCGTCAAAGAATTTCAACCTGACCAAGTTGAGAAAGCTTTCAACATGGCGTGGCGCGTCGTCGGTAAAAAAACGAATTTCAATGTCTCCCAGGGCTGTGGAAATCACGGCTTTGGGGTTTTTCTTTTTGAATTGTATGGAAGGTTGTGTCGACATAGGGAACGCACTGTACCAAGTGCCCCTAAAGGTCATCAACCCTCAAGGACATTTAAAAACAGATAGAGGTAACAGGTTTTGACAGGAGAAGGGGCACATGTGGCGGAAGCTTCTGTTGGCAGGCTCCGGGAGACTAGTCCATTAATGATTCAATGAGCATGCAACTGGGTGCCAATGGGTCCGTTTCGTCGAATATCTTTTGAACCGTGTGGCAGGCTGCGTGGACATTGGGAGAAGTGAGGAGGTGTTTCAGGTTCTCAACGATTCTTTTTGCATGGAAGGCTCGTCGAGAAATAGTGCGACCCACACCTAATTTTTCGATGCGGTCACCGTTATCAAATTGATCAAAGGCGTAGGGTTGAATGAGTTGGGGAATGCCGGCTCGTAGCGCCTGTGAACAGGTGCCAATGCCGCCATGGTGAATAAGTGCCGCACAATGTGGTAATAGGTGACTCAGAGGCGCATAAGAAAAATGGACGACGTGCGATGGAAGCGGCTGGGGTAATTGTTCAGGGTAGCGAGTCAGGAAAATGCCGAAGCGCTGCATCAGTTGGCAGGCTTTGGCGGCTTCAGCGAAAAATTGTCGTCCATGTTTGTTCGCGGACCCGGGCGTGAATACGAGGGGCTGTGGATGGGTGTCTAAATAGGTTTGAATGGTTGTTGGCAAGGTAGAATCAGCCGCGTCGTCATAGAAGGGAAATCCAGTCAGGATGGTTGATGGAGGCCAGTCGGGTTGAGGAGCCGCCAGCCATTCAGGGAATAGGCCAAGCACCAAGTCCGGAGAATGTATCCACGTATGAAAGATTCGTGAGACGGGAGCAAGGTTTAACTCCCGGCGAAAACAATTAAGCTTGGGTTTCAGAATAGGATCAATGATCAGGTGATCGACCATCTTCCACATGACTTGTTTGAATCGCACGGGGAGCCAATCGGGAAGAGGGAGCCCTGGCATACGCGGCGCCTGATAGGCGGAGTGAAAGACGCCGGGAGAAAAGTGGACGGTCACAAGAGGAATCCGGTGGGTTTCCTGTACCAGTCGTGCGACGAAACCGAGTGTGGAACTGACGAGTATCGTTTTTCCTGGAACGACATGGGAGCAGAGAAGTGGGTAGGCTGCTTGTAAAGCCCCAGCCATCATCCGTTTCATAATCACCCGCCAGCCTTTGTGGGGATGCCATAAATCCGGATGGTTGGCAACCGCATCGTATTCTTCAGCCGAACCCATGCAGACAAAGTTCAGCCCGGCTTGTTGTACGAGATTGGCGAAATGACCGTTCGTGAAAAATGTGATGGTATGTCCGCGTGAGTAAAGCTCACGACCCAGGCCGACCAAGGGCAGGACATCTCCGTAACTTCCCACCGCCACAATCAGAATGTTCATAGGGGATCAGGCTGTCTGGTATTCTTGGTCGACCAAATCAGCAAATGACAAATTATTCGTTTGCCACCGTTTGAGGCGGCAAAACCCCCAGGGCATATACAGTCCCAAGCTAATGATGGTCAGGACCATAATCACAAGCCAGTTCAAAAAGAACCCGAATCCTGTTCCATGAAAGGCCAGTTGGCGTTTGTCGATAAAAGTATGTTCAGAAATCCATCGTTGTTGCGCGGAATAGGCCCAGGGAAAAAACAACCCGAAGGTAATGAGGGTGAGGACCCACGTCCAGACAAATAACCACAAACAACTCAATCCGGTTCCGCGAAACTCAAATCTCCCCTGATTCATAGCGTACCTCGTGTCCTAGATATTTAAGGGTTCTTGAACAAGTCCTCGTATTCGATGGCCATGGTTGTGACCTCAATTGTTCTCGAGATGCAATGGGTGAAAGAATCACGTCCGGTTGACCTATCGGCTGGAGCCATACTAGCGTAACAGATGTTGGCGATATTTGTGATAACC
>QJYE01000306.1 GCA_003235785.1 Nitrospirota bacterium | reverse complement strand
ATGATCACTGGCGATCACCCAGCCACCGCGCGCGCGATCGCTATCCGTCTGGGAATCATGACAGAGAATGAGGAAGTCATGACTGGCCAGGAGTTGGGACAGCTCTCGTTGCAAGAAATGGAAAAGCGGGTCGCGCATATCCGGGCGTACGCCCGGGTCGCACCTGAACAAAAGATCAACATTGTCAAAGCTCTCCAAAGAAAGGGGGAGTTTGTCGCGATGACGGGTGACGGGGTGAATGATGCTCCAGCTCTCAAAGGTGCCGATATAGGCGTAGCAATGGGGATCGCGGGAACTGATGTCTCACGGGAAGCTTCTCACATGATTCTCCTGGACGATAACTTTGCCACCATTGTGACCGCCGTGGCGGAGGGGCGCCGGATCTTCGACAACATTCGAAAATTCATCAGGTACACCATGACCAGTAATGCGGGTGAAATCTGGACGATTTTTTTGGCGCCATTTTTGGGCCTTCCCCTTCCGTTTCTGCCGATTCATATTTTGTGGATTAACTTAGTGACCGACGGCTTGCCAGGGTTGGCTCTGGCGTTGGAACCAGCCGAGAAGGGCCTTATGGAGAGACCACCAAGGTCACCTCAAGAAAACATTTTTGCCCATGGCATGTGGCAGGACATTGTTTGGGTGGGATTGCTCATGGGTAGCGTGGCGCTCTTAGCCCAGGGTTGGGCGTATCACACGGGATCGACTCACTGGCAGACGATGGTTTTTACGGTGTTGACCTTGTCTCAGCTGGGAAATGTGTTGGCGATGAGGTCCGAGAGAGAGTCCTTGTTTCAGCAAGGACTCTGGTCGAACCCTAAACTTTTCGGGGTCGTTCTTTTTACCTTTGCCTTGCAAATGGCCACAATTTATATTCCCCTTCTCAATCAGATCTTTAAAACCACCCCGCTGACCTTGAACGAATTAGTATTCTGTCTTGGTCTGTCCACGGTGGTCTTTGCGGCCGTTGAAATCAAGAAGTGGATTATCCGAAGAAGACAGGCAAGTTCGGCATGAATAAAAATCTTATCCTCTCAGGGCATTGTCCACTTAGCGCCATGAGATCGAACTGTGATCCATTCGCAAAGTTGTGGCGTCATTCCTCATGCACATGCGACCTCCTCCCAAACCTGAAGCGCCGAGTACGCAATAGCCGATAGTTGACTGCCTGTATCAGGTGGCGGCTTTTGAATAATTTTGCTGAAATGATTAAAGGCTTGAGGGGGTCCATTTCAACTAGACCACAACTCAGCACTCCCCGGGCTCTCGCATGTTGAGAAGGGACCTGAGTGAAGGTCTAGGAGTTGTCGGACTTAGGATGAATCGGCTGTAAAATGGTCTATCCGGTCAATATTTCAACGCTTTTTTGCCCACTAGTCCTCTCACTATGGATCGGCGAAACTGTGAAAATCTTGGCTCACTCAGCCGCTTGTTTGCTCTCGATCCCCAAAGTCCGACAGGCCCTTAAAGGTACTCCATCACAAGGTAGCAAGAAACTCCGTCACTCGGGGAGGCCCAAGATTCTTTACCAGGGAGTCACGGGAAACAGAAGATGTCCATCCTCATTGCCGCAGAGCGGGTGGATCTCCTGACACAACTTCCACTGTCACGATCACAGAGCCCGAATTATTCTCTTAGAAATAGTCCATTTGCACATCGTTGGCAAAGGCAACAAGCTCACCTGTTTCCTGAGCCCGAAACTCACCCAGGATCATTTGCTTGTCTGAATTCTCCATGACCACAAGGTCGACAAAGGCAAGAGTCACATTGGTGCCTTCTATGCCTCCTAAAAGGACCATGAGGTCATGGCCCGGCGAGGCACTCCAGATTCGCCCGAAGGACCGCGCCAGTTGTACCCACCATGGAAAGGGGTGATCGCCCCACCCGTGGAGGGGATGTGCCGAGATCGACGCATCCTTCCAACAATTTCCCTGTTCTAGGCGAAACCGGTATGGCTGATCTTTCTTAAGGGTCACCCCGCTGTAATTTCGGCGTTCGTCGGCAAAGACGTAGAATGTAATGGGCTTGCCAGGTTCCAATTCTGCCGCAGGACCGGGAGCGGAACTCCCTCTAAAATGTTGTGCTTTGAGTTCTTTATGGGGGAGGTTCATGTTCCTTCCGTCGCAATCACTGTTACCATCCCCCTTATGAGCACAGCCATGTAAGAATACGACAAGCAACAGGGGGAGGAACACCCATACGGCCAAGCGAATCGTTGTCTGTTTCGCATGCCGAGGACGGGAAACGTGGTGCGAGCCATGATAGGGTGTTCCCACGAGATATCTAACGGGTATCTGCGGGCCTGGTTGTGAAGATACCCTCATACGGCTTTTACCCTTCCACAATGACCACGTCCTGGGGCGGGTCGTTATGTTCCTTGCCGCCAGCCCGTCCCCGGGGTTGCACGGAGGCATGGACTGCATCGCCCGTTCTAATCTTGCGGGGCGGATCTAACTTCGGATCGAAGTTCTTGGAGATCGGGGCGCTCGAATCACACAGCGACTCATGATGCTTCAATTTCTCCTCCACCACCGGCAGCCCATTGTCCTTCGCCCGCCGCAGCATCCAGGAGAGGGTAATGCTAGAGAGCCCCGGGCATTGTCCACCGCCAACATCCGAGTGGACCCCGCGGAACCACACTTCCTGGACACGCCCCTCGATCGATAACCCGCCTGGAGGAGCTTTGATCCTGGTTAGAGGAAAGTTTCCACGTCGTTCATCGAGCGCCATGGCGTGGCAGCATTTTTTCACATTATCGGGAAGAGTCAGATCCCATCCAAGGTTAATTCTATTCCCGGGAACCCCAAAAGAGGCCACAGTGTCCCAAAGACCCAAGAACCGGATTTCAGCGCCATCTTTCTTTTTATTGATCTGGTTTGCAAAATGAAGGGCCAAGGCGGCACCCCGACTAAAGCCAATGATGTCAATGATCCGGTCACCTGTTGAAAAATACTCATCAACCTTTTTGAGTGCCTCGTCAAGACGACTCCTTCCCCCTGCGCCTGTTAACCCACCGATAAGTTTCCCTATCAATGGACCACGCGTTCCCACACCCTCAAGATAGAACACGTTCATATCTTCAGGTAATGCGGTACAAAATTTCCAAACATTGGTGTTCTTTTCATTATCTTCCTCATCCTCATTCCATGTTCCATCAAATGCATAGAGAGCCATGATTATTCCTCCTCCGTTTCTTTGAGGTTAGCGTGGCTTCTGATCAGTCTTCAAAGGTCAAGACCACATCATACCTTGCCCCCTCATAGATGATTGTGGGTCCGTCCGTCCAACGTCCGGTCAGTTGCGCATCTGTAATGAAAACAAGCGAGTCATTCAAGCAGAGAAGAAAGGTTGACCTCCCAGGTTTACTGTATGTTGAGGGTTTAGGTGACGATCACCACTCTGAAAAATTGTACGGCTTGCTCAGCACGGGCAAGGCTCCCACCTTTTGAGGAAGGGCCTGAGGGAAGGGCCAGAACGAGACCAAGCCAAATGTGCAAGAGTCACTCGACACAAAAACAAAGAAATTCACACAATTAGCTCGCATGCTCCGGAACTTTTTCGGACTGCTTACTGGCGATTTCTATCGCCAGATTTGGTCTTTTAGAGAATTCCGGCAGAACAGGTGTGGACAGAATAATGGTTCGCAAGGCATAGGACATCTCCTGATACTTTCTCCTGACCCAGCCACGAAGAGTGAACAATCCCAATGCCACCAGAATCGTTCCAACCAAATACAGAGGCTGGTGCACGACTGCCAAGTCTATGAGATTGTCAAACATCATTGGCAAGAAATATTTCAGAATAGCCGCCAGGTGCTGGAGAGCTGTACCGATCGCCGCTATTCCGATTGAAGTTGGTTCCAAGCTAGCGGGTGGCCATGTCCATAGCCAGAGTGCAGCCGCTATGATAAACAAGGAAACATCCAGAAGGAGGCCATATAGCCAACTTCTGGCAATGGTCCAATTTCGCAGCTGCTTTTGTAGGACTTCCCATTGCGGATGTTGAATGGTGACCGTTTTGGATGGAGTGCTCTC
>QJYE01000469.1 GCA_003235785.1 Nitrospirota bacterium | reverse complement strand
TGGATGCTCTCTAATTGAGCTATTCTCTCTAATCTGCCTTGTCATTCTCAAGTGCAATCTTAGTCCAATATTGCACAATGAGCGGTTTCAGGTTCCAAGTGCACCGGGTTTATTGATAACGCAATTCGGTAAAGTCCTCTAGGGGCATATAGCCCCGTCGAAAAATTTTTCTCGATCGAGATTCAAACGGTGAGCAATGGCATGGAGCTCACGCTGAATGTAGGCCGACAGATCCATCCCCTTTGGCAAATACTGCCGCAGACAGCCACTGAAGTTTTCCTTGGTGCCGCGTTGCCCCAGTGACTATACGGGTCGGTAAAGAACATGGGGATGGCCAGAATCGTAGCCCTCGGGGCTCGTGCTTAGTCATTTTTTCGGGGCATACGCAATAGAGGACCCATACAGCCTTGCCAATCTCAATACATACCACAATTCCTGTCTCTTCGTGGCCCTCAACTTATTCGTCTCCCCTGGTCCGACGCCTGCCATCTGGCCAAAAGGACGCACACTCAAAGATGCTCGAGCCTTGTCTGAGCCATTCGACCAGAGTCAGAATAGACTCCACGAGTTGGCCTGTCCTTCCCACGCCAGCATTTGCCATAGCTCATAAGGCCAGACGGGGCGTCAGTTTGCATGGTGCGTCTAGAAGAGCCAAACCTGCTGGGTCCTTTTGCCAAAACAAAAGGCTTGTCCTGTGCCTGGTCAAATGGGCCTCGCCTGCCGGGGCGACATCCGGCAACACAGAACCTCACGGTGACCTGAGAGTGGGGAACATCAGGGCAATGTGTTCACCGTCCAGCGCTTTTTCGATGTGAACAGCACAAGATGGACTCCCGATACACATCGTAAAGCTGCCAGGCTAAAACCATATATCGCGGATGATCTGGAAACATTGAGCTAGCGACAGAAGTGTTCCAGCCTATCAACAACTGAAACAAGCCCTAGGCCCCTAGGGGATGAGGCCCCCTTCACTTACAGCCTTCACCATTGAGCATAAGACCCTCATCAAGTGAAGTAAAAAATTTTCAAATTAGGATAGCCTACATTCGCCAGTCCACAAGAACTTCAAATGGGTTAACTCCCTCAATTTGCCAAAGGGCACCAAGCGCCATGACGGCTGCTATAAACACGAAGAATATCAGTCTTACAAAAATGTCTTTTCTAATGGCTTTTTCTCTGTTACGAGGATACCGCGGAGAAAAACCGTCTTTCTTGAGAGAAGGTTTCTCCCAAAGAGTAGGACGAAGGTGAATGGCTGGAAGGCTTTTTGACTCTGTATGATGATTTTCCTGTCGGGTTACTTTTTTGGAAATCTGTGGTCCTTGCACTGACTGAATGGTCGTTGAATTTCCTTGAGAATCTTCTGTTGTATCTTGGCACTGTTGTACATTTTGGGTACACGGGGTTCCACAATGAGGGCATAACCAAGTCTCCCCTACGCCGATGAAGTTCCCATTGATGGCCTCATGTGTCTGCGCACCTGTTAAACCCATGGCACAATCAGGACAATGATGCGGGGTTGCTCCAGATTGACCTGTCACGCTAGACGGCTTACCAGGGAATGGAAAGGCACATTGCGGACAAGCAAGCGCCTGAGTGGACACTTCTCTCTGACATTCTGGACAGGGAACTAGGGCCATCGTCTTGAATTCCGTGGGGAATACATCAACGAACCGTAAGGTCGTATCTTTCTCTGATTACAGCGTAAGCAAAGTCGATGCCTCACGAACTCATCCAGAAATACCCAATAGATTCAATAGGTTTAAAATTAATTATCTCAATAATACCGCACCTACTGCAGCCTATCTCATTCAGCTTTTCTTAAAAAAATAATACTTGGCGTTTTCAAGGGCATTCTCGTCGCGCTTGAACCTTCGATTCTCCATCTTTTTTATTTCTATGGTCCATTATGTAATATTTTGCCCTCTTCCAGGACTGATTAAGGGGAAACGAATTTGACCTTATTGGTATTATTTGTTTATAGATTGCGGGCTTAGAGAAAAACTTTGTGATTGATACAACTTTCTTAATGAGGATGTTATGGCCAATGAAGTAATAGACAACCAGCAGGATTCCATTACCCAGTCGGTTAGCCAACGCTATGCCACCGCTGTGACGAATGGCGAACAAATGTGTTGCCCAACCGGGTACAACCATGCGGATTTGGGACAATTTATCCCCGAAGCCGTCCTGAAAGTCTCCTATGGCTGCGGCACACCAGTTGGCCTTTCCACCGTTCAACCCGGCGAAGTGGTCCTGGATATCGGTTCGGGAGGGGGCATCGACTGTTTTGAAGCCTCACGGAAAGTTGGGGCAACCGGCAAAGTGATTGGCATCGACATGACCGATGAAATGTTATCTCTTGCACGTACCCACGCACCAACCGTCGCCAAAAACCTTGGCTATCCTGCTTCCAACGTAGACTTTCGAAAAGGGTTTGCCGACGCCATGCCGGTCGAAGACGATCAGGTTGATCTGATTATTTCCAATTGCGTCATCAACCTCGCGCCTGACAAGAAGAAGGTGTTTCGGGAAATGTTTCGGGTTCTTCAACCAGGTGGGCGGTTTACGATATCAGATATTGTGGCGGATCAACCCATTCCTCAATACATGATTCATGATCGTGCCAAGTGGGGAGATTGTTTATCCGGCGCACTGACGGTTCAGGACTATTGGGGCGGATTGCGAGAAGCCGGATTTCTGGGCTTACATCAAGTGACCGTCATTCCCTGGAGAGTGATCGATGGGATTCATTTCGTTTCAGTCACGCTAACAGGGTACAAGATCGCCACAACGCCCTCTTCCATTTCACCGATTTTTGCCACACTGATAGGCCCATTTTCACAGGCCGAGGATGAATTAGGCACCATATTCCACCGGGGGGCACCTCAACAAATCGATGACCAAACCGTGTGTCTGTTAACTTTACCGTCCTATCAACCTCATTTTCTTCTGACTGATCGCCCTACAACACTGACAGATCAAGATCCGCGACGACTCGCAGTGTACCCTGAGGAGGCGCCTTGTACCTGGGAAGGCCACTTTGCCATTCTTACTGGTCCATTTCTAGCCGTCAGTGACGACGATAATCATACCTATCGATGCGGAGAACCCCTGGAAATCTGTTCAAAAACACTTAAAGTCCTCCAGCATCCTCACTATCAACCTTCATTCGGGACCATCAATCGAGCCCGTGAAGCCGCAACGGCAGAGCCGGTAATTTGTGGCACCTCCACGGGATGCTGCTAGCGAACGTTTGCTCAGGTGGCTAATTTGCCTAATATGAACATCAAACAGACCGCAGGCATGCCTCTCTTTCACTGAGCCTTTTTATGCCATCGTCTCCCCTTCCGCTCGTATCACCCTCTGCTTCCTCCAGCGCCACGCCTTCGTTCGAGGGCGCTTTGGCCTCGCATGGACAGGAACCCCTCACAGCCAAATCCGTTTCCACGCTTCAGGTCAATATGGGGAAAGTCTGTAACCAAACGTGCCATCATTGTCACGTCGATGCTGGACCTCAACGAACCGAAAGCATGACGAAAGAGACCATTGACCAGATCCTCGAAGTCCTAGACAGAACTCCACAAATTTTGACCGTCGACATTACTGGCGGGGCTCCGGAGATGAACCCCCATTTTGAATATTTAGTTCAACAAAGCCGAATTCGAAACCGACAGGTCATCGACCGATGTAATTTAACTGTGTTTTATGTGAAGGGGAAATCCCATCTGCCCGAATTCTTGGCTCAACATCAGGTCGAAGTCATAGCCTCACTTCCTTGTTATCAGCAAGCCAATGTCGACCAGCAACGTGGCAGGGGCGTCTTTGACCGCAGTATCAGCGCACTCCAAACACTTAATAGCCTTGGGTATGGGAAACCAGGAACCGGCCTGAACCTGCATCTGGTCTACAACCCGCTTGGGCCTTCACTTCCGCCCTCACAAGCCGAATTAGAACAAGATTACAAAAAAGAACTGATGGCCAGATATGGAATCCAGTTCAATAGCCTGCTCACGATTACCAATATGCCAATCAGTCGATTTCTGG
>QJYE01000467.1 GCA_003235785.1 Nitrospirota bacterium | reverse complement strand
GGTAATGTACATCTGCCGGCTTTTCCATGTCCTTACATTGATCGTCCTACGCACGGAAAGAATGTTGATATCTCGCCTTACACCTAAAGGGTCTGGGTGCCATCCAACACAGCCGTAGCATTCAAGCCTCTACACGATGTCCGTTGCTTCATTCTTGCTAAGAGCGGTGTTGACTAAATCAATGACGTCCTTTAATTGAAAGGGTTTGTTTAACCGATATTGAGCGCCTAACCGTGAAGCCAGCTCTAAGAGATTAATTTTAGCAGATTCACTCGCCGCAGACATGGCGATAATCATGACGTTGGGAAACTCTTTCCGAAGATCACGGATGGTTTCCAACCCTTCTTTTTCTGGCATTAATATATCCAAAAGAACTAACGCCGGCCGATGCCGCCGGTAAAGACTGATGCCTTCGACCCCATTCAAAGCACTATATACGGCATGGCCTTCATTTTCCAAAATCTGCTGTAACAAGTCGCACACTTGCGGATCGTCATCAACGACAAGAATGGTCGCCATCGCATGAACTCCTTCTCCACCCCAAACCGCCCAGACTCTTGCAAAAAAATGGTCAAGCCCGTTGGACGAAATGGGCGGTCAACTCTGGCATCCCCATGATTTTTCGTGGAACCGGCAATATTTCATTCGAAGAAAAAAGGCGTATTCCCCGCGGTCACTTTTTGTTCCTTTTATTATACATAACATGCTCGTTCTGCTGCAGAAAATTCTTCCCATCCATACCATTTACACGTTACACGCATCAAAATATCAGGCCAACGGCGAAAGCGATTTATCAAGAACATGGCGGACAATAGGGGCCAAATCACGAATCGCCAAGGGCTTCATTAAATAGGCTTGAATTCCCAATGCCTTAGCCTTTTCTGCGGTCATAATATGGCTAAATCCTGTACAAAGAATAATGGGGAGCTCTGGACGAAGACGCAAGAGTTCTCGCGACAATGCTTCACCTGTGAGCCCAGGCATGGTTTGATCGGTAATGACTAAATCAAATCGTTGAGGATCCTGGCGGAACGCATTCAACGCCTCCTGTGAATTCGTATGCACTTCGACCCTATAGCCCAATGGTGACAGCAATTCTTTCCCAAGTTGGACAATCGTTTCTTCATCATCCACAAATAAGATGGTTTCCTTCCCATGAGGGATAGAATCCTGCGCTCCCCCTCCATCGAATACTGGCGAAGGTATGGTAGGAAGATAGACCTCGATTGTGGTCCCTTGGCCAACTGCACTCTCGACCAATAAGGCCCCTCCGTGATTGGTGACAATCCCATGGACCACAGCCAGACCCATTCCCGACCCTTCACCGATCGGCTTGGTTGTAAAGAAGGGATCGAACATTCGTTCAAGCACCTCAGGAGACATGCCGGTTCCATTATCTTGTACGGTGAGTCGAACATGGGGCCCAACCTGCAACCCCGATACGGATCGCACATTCTTTTCCTTGACCTCAAATTCGTCCAACATTATCACTAAGACACCACCCGTTTCCCGCATGGCATATTCGGCATTGGTACATAGATTGATCACGATCTGATGAAGTTGGGTAGGGTCGGCCAACACTGAGGCCTCGGTCAAAAGCGAATGTCGGATTTCAATCGTGGAAGGAATGGTGGCATGTAACAGCTTAAGAGCTTCCCCAATGACCCCATGCATGGAGATGGGCTTCTTCCCCTGACCGGATTGTCGACTAAACGCCAGGATTTGCAAGACCAAATGCTTGGCACGATGTCCAGCCGTCAACACTTCTTGTAGATTGCGTTGCGTCCGACTGTCTTTCGGAACCGACGCCAATGCCAGCTCGGTATAGCCCAGAATAGCCGTTAAAATATTATTAAAGTCATGTGCGATTCCCCCGGCCAGCGTGCCAATCGCTTCCATCCGACTTGACTGACGGAATTGGCGCTCTGTGTTGACCATCGTCTCTTCCGCTCGCTTCTGCTCAGTGATATCTTCCGCCACCCCAGCCATACGAATCACCTCGCCGGATGAATCCCGCATGGGAAAAGTGTGCACACGGATCCATCGAATAGCCTGGTCAGGCCTGATAATTCGAAATTCGGCTTGGAATCCCGTAGTTTTGCCCTCTGCCACCCGAGTCAAAACACATTCTTGATCCTGAGGATGCACGGCCTCCCAAAGATGCTGAGGATGATCCGAAAGACTGGCACAACTTCGTCCCCACACGACTTCATAGCGTGGACTCATATACAAAAATTTGGAGTAATCGGGTAAGGCAATCCAAAAAACCTCCTGGATATGCTCAACTAATTCCTGAAATCTGGTTTGCTGCTCTTCAAGTTCAGCTGTACGCCTAGCCAAAGCGGATTCAAGGTCTGCCACATAATTCGTGACAGCCGTTCGATAGGCGCGACGAACATACGTCAGTAATGTTGAAGGAGATTCCGCCTTTTCAAAATAGGTAAACCTCTCTCCAGGAATACCTTCCGTTCCCGTCTGTAGGGACTGAAACGCGGCATTCAGAACGATCCGGACGTTGCCATTCATACGAGTTAACTGGTCAACCAAACCCACGCCCAACTCATCTGCGGATTGGACATCTATCAGGGCCACGGCAAACGGATCGCGCTGGGCTGCGCTTACGGCTTCAGCCATCGTGAGACAACCCACCACATCGTGGCCCTCCTCAGCTAACGCCGAACTCAGATGACCCAACTGGCTTGGATGATCATTCACAAGAAGAATTCGTGACCACATTATCTGTGCTGTCATCATCTGCCCCTCCCGAAAAGGAAAAGTGGCTATCCCTCGTTGCTATATCCTGCCAGTCTTCGACTTCAATGCCAACGCGATGTCATCTTGAATCCGTTGAGCCGCCTCTCTGCGATTGCTTGCATCTCGAATCGGCCGACCCACCACAAGATAATCCGCCCCAGCATGAATCGCGTCGAACGGCGTTAACGAACGTTGATGTTCATGGGTATCCTGCCCCGCCGGACGCACACCCGGCGAAACAATGATCGCCTTTTCACCGAAACGATCTCTGAACATTTTGACATATTTCCCCGAGGCAATGAGGCCATCACACCTCTGAGCCATCGCCATCTCAGCTCGCCACAACACATATTCATCAAGCGTGGAAAATCGGGCGCCATCCCCAGGCTCGCGCTGCAACACCCCCAATTCTTGCAGATCCTTTTCACCCCAACTGGAGAGTAACGGAACGGTCAGAATTTTCAGCGAATGATCACCTCGGCCTAACACCGCAGCCTTCGCGGTGGCATGATTACCTAAAATCGTTAAAAAATCGACGCCCAAACCCGCCGCCAAATTGACGGCTCGGCGAACAGTCTCATCAATATCGTTCATCTTCAGATCCAAAAATATCCGACATTGCCGGGCTCGTATTTCCTCAAGAAATTCACGATTGACCGCTAAAAACAACTCCAGCCCAATTTTATAAAACCGGACCACTCCCTCCAAATCATCAAGGTATTTCCTGGCTTCTTCGAGGGACGGAACATCCAGCGCCACAATGAGGCGATGATCTACCGATAAGGACAGAGGTTCATTCGACATAGTATTGATAGGCGCCAATTTCATAGACCATCACCCAATAGGGAGCATCGGGAAAAATGGCCGTTCAGGCGAAGATTTTCATGAAAAAAACCGGAACCAGCCTGCCACAAATCCCATTCGAACTCAAGAGTCAAATTTCTCAGGCTCCCCTCGGTACAATACCAGAAAGAGACATAGACAACCCTAAGGTAGGGGCGGACTAATTTTCAAATGTAAATTAGATATGAAGAAAAAATTTAATGCAGGGTCTGAGCAATAGAGACGAAATGTCGGGAACAATTTGACGAAAAAAGATATTTTCGTGTGGCACTCTCCGACCCAATGGCCCATGAATTCCTCAGGGTCCCAGGGTATAGCCACTTTGTTTCAAAGTGGACTTGCAAACACACGGACCTGATAATCCGATTGTTGAAATATCGATAGGGTAGCCTTCAGCAAGTATTCGGTTGGGGGTAAAACCTCCGTTATATTGAAAATTCCTCAATCGCCACC
>QJYE01000180.1 GCA_003235785.1 Nitrospirota bacterium | reverse complement strand
GGGTTTTGCCGGAGGTTTTTTGGTGAGGGATGCAGAACAACTCACGCTGTTGAAAAACAAAGGTCCAATGACCGCGCTTCAACATGTGGCCATTTCGTCAAATTTTACATCAGCCGGATGTTGAAGGATCTGTCGCCAATGTAGACGAGCAATCCTCAGCTTCCTTTTCGGTTGACGCTGAGGTTCCCATTCACATGTTGTGGCTGCGTTGGGCTGGCATGGGCAGAGGTGAACATGGCAGAGTGGTTTGAACGGTTCAGTGATTTTTCTTAACATTTTTCTGAGAAAAAAATGGCAGGCAGGCTTTATTCTATTTCCGCCCGTGCTCTGCCTTAGGTATACTGTTTTTTCGTTTCGAATGATGTCCTCGGAATTTGTCTTGATGGCTACTATGGGAGGTTAAGGGAACATTATGGATCTTCAGATTGAAAGTCGGAATGTGACGATGACTCCACGTTGGAAAGCGGAGATTGAAGCACGGATGGCCGATCTTCAAGCCGGTCACGATGATCTGATTCACGGACGGGCGACACTCACAAAAAACGCGCATCACAAAAAATCAAAAAATGTGGCGGAAGCCTTAGTCGTGGTGACGTTGCCGGGTCGACATACTCTGACCGCCAGGAAAGAGGAAAAGACGTTTGAAGAAGCCATTCGTGCCGCATTCTTTGCCGTGGAGATAGAATTGGAAAAGTTTCGCGACAAACGAGCTTCAAAAGAGATTCGGATTCCCCCTATCCCATTACGCGGAGTCATCGCTAAATTGTTTCCCCAGGAAGGCTATGGCTTTCTTCTTCAGGATGGAGGAGGAGAGGTGTATTTTCACAAAAATGCCGTACACGGGATAAAATTTGAAGACCTGGAGGATGGGCTGGAGGTCTCGTTTAATGTTGAAGACGGGGAGAAAGGTCTTCAGGCAACCACGGTGAATCCGCTCCCCATTGGTCCGGGATCCGTCGAGAAGGCGATCTTTTCCTGAAGGGGCTGTTGAAAAAAGCCGCCAGCGGCGTTCTCGCCAGTTTTCCGTGCTCACGTGCTGGAAGTACGCTCCGCGCGCAAACAACGGTCGCCCCCTACGGGATGCCGCAAGCAATACTGCGGCCTGGCTGAACGAACTTTTTTGAACAGCCCCGAAGGCTCTGTTAGGTAAGGTGCCTATGGAGGTGTTTGCCCTTAATAACTATTATTATTCTACACTCCCCTGAGGGGGTTGGATAAAAAAGGAAACGACTCGACAGCATTCACCGGTATTCAATGAAGAGGTGAGGGCTATTGCAGCATGCCACTGACAATCAGTTCTGTGGCCTGCTCCGGATCGAGACCATGAGCCATTAAGGTTTCCAACTCCTTTTTATCCACCGTCCCGATGGCCGCTTCATGCGTGACTTTGGCCTCTGGATGAGTCACCTGCACAATGGGAATGGCACGACCAATCGCACGGTCTTTGATTATTTCACGACAATCCACATGACCGCGGGCTCCTTTGGCGTGAGCTTCCATAATACCGGTCATTTCCCCTTCAGCGTCGTGTTCTAATGCCACACGCGTTTTAATGAGTCCTCTCGCATAGTCACCGGCCAAAACCATTTTTTCTTTGATATGAATGATATCCTTGCCTCGCCCGAATACTTTTGAGGTGAGTTCGGCCACAGCCGAAGCGGCTACCTGCACCACGTAATCGATGTTCAACTGTCCCACCCGGCCTTCGACCAGAGAAAAACTGGAAAAATACTGTGCGCCGGGTCCAACCATGACCATAGCCTTGGGGACTACAATCATGCCTCCACGCGTTCCCTGATAATGACTTTCGTCATATCGGACGTGCGCACCCTCTTTGATCTCGAGCGTGGCATCCATGCGGTGTTCTCCAGACTCCACAAAAGGGAACAGACAATGGGCTAAAAATGAAGCCGACGCGCCTTCTTCAATGACCAACCGGGTCTGAATGCGTTGAATCCCCGTTTTTTCGGTAATGCCCAAACATAGATGGATTGGTAGTGCTACGTGCTTCCCCTTCTCAATGATGATGGTGTTGGTGATGCCATCCCCCGTTTCGTGTGCGTCAATCGTGACGCCGGAAATTTCCCGTTGGCTGACCAGCCGATGGCCGCTAGCGGCCATATGGGCAACGTGACGGTCCTGAAAAACTTCAGGGTCTCCTCCTAACGATTCGAGCGTGTCCGTCAAAATTTTTAGTTCACGCATGGGATCCTACCGGGCAATTTGAGATGGAAGACACGTTTCCCCGTCACACCGCACGCAACTGCCTTGTTTATAGTGTTCAGCCACGTCCTTGGGGTTTCCTGTGAAAATAATCCGTCCGCCGCAGAGTTGCGAGGCCTGATCGGCCATCAAGGCGATTGTTTCCTGGTGAGTAATCAGCAAGACCGAGGCGCCACCTTCCTTAAATGATCGGATCACATTCATCATCTCCTGGACGGAAAGCATGTCGATCCCGGCAGTGGGTTCATCCAGGATCGCGAATCGGGGTTTCATGGCCAGGATGGCCGCCAACTCAATGCGTTTGCGTTCTCCGCCACTCAATGATGTATCAATGAAGCGCTTACCATAGGCAACAGGGGAGAGCCCCACCTTACCGAGATAGGGTGCCGGATCGATGTCTGATTTGCCTAAACTGATATATTGAGAAACGGTAATGCCTTCGAAGCGAGCCGGCTCCTGCCACGCTAAGGTGATGCCCAATCGTGCGCGTTCAAACATGGGTAACGGCCCAAGGTCGATCCCCTTGAATGTTATCTTCCCGCTGGTCGGAGCAAATCCTTCGCAACCCATGAAGACATAGGCCAATGTGCTTTTCCCTGAGCCATTGGCGCCTAACAACGCATGAATTTGATGCTCTTCGATAGCGAGTGTGAGATCCTGAAGAATCGTCTTTCCGCCAATTTCACATGTGAGATGCTGAATGTCGACTAACGGCATGTCGAAAAATTTTCTCTCAGACCAAGAGCGTTATGTCGTGGTTGTCTTCTGTTCGGGGGTTGCCTGGTTTGCATAATAGCGCAGACATTCTGTTTCACGCCCCCTGACGATTCGGCGTCCTTCCAAGATTCCCCATTCAGCCGTAATGATCGTGCATTGAGACTCCTTCTCTCCATCGTCGAAAAACAGCACCACCCAATCGAAGGTTTTCCCTTTTTGATGAGCCCGGGCCGTATTGGAAAACAACGCCGTGTAATGCCGGTCTCCCCGCTGTGTGTGAAGGATGGGGAGCCAGGCTTCATGGGTTGGATTAAACCGGCGTGGAGCAAAAAGATGGAGCGCTCCCGCTTTGGCCTTTTCCCGGTATTCCCGATCAACATCCAACAGTTCTTCAATGGGAGGCAGGTCTTGTGCAACGTGTTGGGCCTTTGCTCGTACACGACCCAATCGTTCCGTTAAACAGGAGATAAGACCGGCCAGGCGTTTTTCTCCGATGCCGCCTGCTTGCCGTAACCGCCCATCATGAGCCGCAGCTTCCAATTCTTCCAATGTGTCGATTTCCAAGTCATGATGGAGCCGGGCGGCCAGTTTTTTCCCGATTCCTGGAACGGTGGCCAGTAAGCTTTCGGGCTCCGTTTCTCCTCGTAACCGGTCAAGCATGGGAAGTTTCCCCCTGAGAATCAATTCGCGGATAGCCTGAGCCAGGCTTTCCCCAATGCCCGGTAGCTGTTTAAGCCCTTCAAGTCCCTCTGCATGGAAAAGGGCATCAATCGGTCGTTCCAATTGTTCGAGCGTCTGCGCTGCATGCTGATAGGCCTGAACCCGAAACGGATTACTGCCTTGGCTGTGCAAAAGTTCAGCGACTTCCTTCAGCCGTTCGGCAATGGTCCAATTGATGAGTGGAATATTTGAGGTCATTGATATTATGGGCTTTGTGTGAGCACTATCAGATTCCTATCGTAACATTCTCCTATGACTTGGAGAAAACCAACAGCAAAGATTGTGCTCAACAGGCAAAATCTTTAGAACGTACGGTATAAGAAGAGAAAAAAATGAACAGGTTTTCCCCGTAGCGTGCAATATAAGCCACGCTCGCTCTTGTATCATCTCCACC
>QJYE01000259.1 GCA_003235785.1 Nitrospirota bacterium | reverse complement strand
TGCGCTCAGTTGCTTGGAGAAATGGCCTGCCAGATGTTGCAGAACATTCACATGCTTTCGAACCGTGGCTTTGGTTTTGAGCGCCTCCATGAAGAGCGCCCCGTAGCGAGTGGCTAAGTCACTTGGTGTGTAATCGCCCGCCTTTGCGACCAGTTGTCCAAGATCGTGATAATGGGAACGGCTGTGGGTCAGCAATAAATATTTATGCCGTGAATGGAAGTCCACGATCATTCCGCGGGTGGTGCGGTGTTGTTGGATCTGAGTTTTCCATCTTCGATAGCAAAATATTCGGACGATAAAATTTTCACGGATCGGGGCGTCGTTCAATCGTCCCTCCTCCTCGACCGGGAGAAGCGGAAAAGCCTCCTGCATGGCGGCTGAAAAAATTCCCGTTCCCTGCCTGCCCGGGTGCCCCTTTTCGCTATACACTTTCACACGATGGACACCACAGCTAGGAGAATTTTTTTTGAAAATATATCCATCCAAATCACATTCACGTAATTCTTTGACACGGCGTTGACTGAAAGCCTGGAGCACGTCGGTATGATCTATCTTGGTGCGGATGGTGAGCAGTCTTGGGGCGTCAGGGTCTCCGGCTAAATGCATGGCCTCTCTCGGTGTGCCTAAGCCAGCCTCAACTTCCGGACATACCGGAACCCATTCCACAAAAGGGGCCAACACATCCGTTAAAAAGACATCCCGTTTATGCCCTCCGTCAAAGCGAACCTCATCACCCAATAAACATTGGCTAATCCCGACTCGTGGTTGGTGATCAATCATGGTGCCGGGCGAGCCCTGCATGGGAGAAAGATTGGACTTTTCTGTTTTAGACTGGGCGCGAGTGTTTAGAGACATGCCATTGTTCCTTGTTCTTTTGAAAATGAAGAGGATGGTGAGCTCTTGCCCTTTTTAAATTGACGGTAGGCGAGAAGGGCTCGGTTCCTGGCTGCAGCATGGGCAATCATAGGTTGAGGATACGTCTCTCCAAGAGAGATGTTCGCCTCGGCCAACACAAGTGGCGGGGTTTCCCATGGATGATGAATCCAGGGGGAAGGTAAGTCAGCGAGTTCTGGCACCCATTTTCGAACATACCGTCCATCCGGATCGAATTTTATCCCCTGTGTGATGGGGTTGAATATTCGGAAGAACGGTGAGGCATCGGCCCCGCAGCCGGCCACCCACTGCCATCCCAAGGTGTTATTGGCCAAGTCGGCATCCACGAGTGTATCCCAAAACCAGGTCGCCCCCTTCTGCCAGGGTAGCAAGAGATCCTTGGTAAGAAATGAAGCCGTAATCATTCGCACGCGATTGTGCATCCACCCGGTATGCCACAATTCCCTCATACCGGCATCCACAATGGGAAACCCGGTGAGGCCTTGTTGCCAAGTCCGAAGGGAATCGGTTTCGTTACGCCAGGGAAAGGCTTGGTAGTCGGTATAGAGAGGTTCGTGAACGGTATAAGGAAAATGAAACAAGAGGTACTGAGCAAACTCACGCCAGGCGATTTGTCGCAAGTATGCGTCATAACTTTTTTTATCCTGAGCCTTGCGGTTTTTTTGCTTCGCCTGTTGGACCGCATTCCAAAGCTTTCCGGGACTCATCTCTCCGAAATGAAGATGTGGGGACATCCGCGAAGTATGAGGGAGATCGGGTCGGTCCCGATCCATGGCATAGACCTTAGCTGGAGCTCGCAAAAATTTTCGGAGTGCTGTCTGAGCCCCTTTTTCTCCAGGCGTCCAACTTTTATGGATCCCCTGTGTCCAATGAATCGTAGGAAGCAATTGCAGAGAATCCAATGGCACGCTCTTGAGAGAGGCGGATGGTTGTGGGGGAATTTTTCTAACGGCGGGAAGGGGAGGGGACGACCGGAGCATGGCTTGCAGTCGCTTCCAGAATGGGGTGAATACGCGATAAGGATTGTGTGTCTGAGTGAGAATCGTAGAGGGAGCGACAAGGGTATTCCCGTAGAATCTGTGACCTTCAACCTTTTCAGCTTCCAATAAGGTTAAAAGATCTCGTTCAATTTCTTGGCCGTCTGGTTCACAGGACTGATTCCAGAATATGTGAGACTTTGGGAAGTCTCTTAACAGATGCGAGAGAACCTCAACCGTTTTTCCAATGCGAATGGTAAGATCGTTGCCTGCTGCCTGAAGATGATCCGAAAAACTCTGAAGCGAATGATGTAACCACCAACGACTGGCCGCGCCGGGCATGCCATACCCTGTGGCTTTCGGGTCCCACACATAGAGACAAATAAGTGGTTGCCCACGACGTACGGCGGCGGACAATGCGGGGTTATCTGCCAACCGCAGATCGGTTTGGAAAAGGACGATAGATGGGGAGGACGATGTCATTTCAAGTGTCCTATGAACATTCTCTTATAAGAGATGAAGGTCTTTTGGATAGATTTGGGTTGTGTGTTCATTCGTCTTTTCACATTCAGTCATAAACATTTACATTGCTGGGGGAGTCTGTTCCATCAATATTTCTTCGCTGACCCGCATGAGGCTGAGCGTGCGTTCTCCCTGTGGACCTCGCAGTCCTAATTTAACTGAACTGCCGCTGTCTCCTCGAATCAATCCAACCACTTCCATATAGGTTTTGCCCGCAACCGGCTCACCATCGACAGCCATGATTTCCTCTCCGTGCTCCAGCCCGGCTCGGGCTGCCGGACCAGACGGGTGTACGGCACGGATGATCAATTGAGCAGGGTCGCCAATTCGGCCCGCAGTGATATGCATGGCAATTCCCACAATTCCTGAAGGCATTGGGGTGTTGGGACCAGGAGGACTCGCATGGGGATTTGTGGGGGAGACTACGTCACCGGTCAGTCCTTCGTAGGCTAAGGCTATTGGGGTAAAGGCGGTCGCACAGAGCAGCACGGCTGGTACGCATTTCAAAACTTGGCTTGCGAAAGGTTTGAAAAATAATTGAGTCAACATAGAAGGTCTCCTTTACTGAAGAATAGGTGAAATGCCTGAAAATCCAATGAGGCACAATCCCATGATGAGCACGAGAGAATTTAATTGCACCGAACGTCGGTGCAATCCATCCCGCTCTTTTTGAAGAAGAGGCGTTGATAGGCCTTTGGCTTGCTTGGCTTTGAGTTGATCGCTTAAATCATTCATTCTAGGAATGAGGGGTGTTCGGCAATACTGCTCAATGGCTAGGATACCTAACCACAAGGTGGAGGGAATAAGCACGAAAGACTCATATCCATACAGGAGTCCTAAGGCCAGGCTGCTGGCCCATCCAACAGCTGCGCTGACCATCCCTAATGCATAGTATTGAGGGAAAAGATTTCTGACCACTTGGGAAAATGCGTTCGCATCCAATGTTCGCGCCAGAACGGGAGCTGTGACAAATGAGAGAAAGACAATTTTTCCCACAAGAATGGCCATGGCTAAAAGATTGAGGAATATGAGAATGCGCTCTGTCATGGGATCCTCCTCAAGATGACTGTGCCAAAAGACGCCGGGCCGCTTGATAGGCTTGCTTGAAATGAGGTAATTGCCCCATCGGAACTATTTCAACATACCGAATAATTGCATCCGCGTCCAAAACAAGGACCGCTCGATGAAGGATGTCGATATCATTTAAGAGTAATCCGGTTTGACGACCAAAATGAAAGTCTGGAGCATCGGAGAGAAATGTCATATTGTGAATCTTGGCTTCTTTGGCAAATTTCACTTGGTCCCTATGTGTATTTGTGCTCACGGTAACAAGGGAGATGAATTTATCCAGCCCGTCGTTTTGCTCGCTGAATCGATGGGTTTGTTCGTCACACACGGGAGTATTCAACTGGGGAACAATGCTGACCAACGTCACGTGACCCTTCAGCGTATCAAGTGAAACGGTTTCTCCATCTTTCCCAATAAGAGTCACGGTAGGAATCGCTTGGCCTTCCTCCAAAGAAAGAGTTTTCCCAAATACGGCCGGCGCCCAGGAAATGGCGACAATTCCAGCCATCACACAAATAAGAGAGGCCATGATCCGTTTGAGAGGTTCTTGATTCTGATGTGAGATGTTCATCGTGGCTGCTCCTTCTTTGAATAT
>QJYE01000345.1 GCA_003235785.1 Nitrospirota bacterium | reverse complement strand
CGGCGGCTTTCGGTCCGCTGAGAAGCAGGAGGCCCTGGTTCTCGCTACCTTTGGTCATTTTGGCCTTCGTGCCGTAAAGCAGAAATTTTTTAAAAGCCGCATGTGTTTGCTCGCCCACTTCCCCTACATCTTCGATGACGACCTCATTCGGGCGGATCAATGCTCGAAAGTAGGACAATATTTTTCCTTTGTGGTCCATAAAGGTGGAATATCGGCCCTGCCCGGGTTTGAGTGGGAGGATGTCCTGACTAATAATACTTTGTAGCCAGGTCATCCGATCATCACCCGTGACCATCACTCTTCCTCGAAACGATAAGTCCATGAGGCCCGCGTCGGAATGCAGGGCCTCATATTCCAACTGAGGGTTTCCATAATGGGTCGGAACCTCCCAGTCCCCGTTGGCTTGAAACGTGGCTCCGAGAGCCTGATGTTGATCGTGAAGAGGTAGGGTAATCATGAGGCCGCCGAGGAGGAGGTAAGTTCCTCAAAAAGTGCGAGTGTACGGGCTGAGAATTCATTGCGAGAGACCACTTTTTGGATCCCGAGGTCTTTCGCCAGCTTCCATGATCCGACTTCTTCATGATTGGCGAAGGCCAGGATGGGAATGGATGCCGTTTCAGGAGATGCTTTAAGGGCTTTCAGGATGTCTGGGGCATTCAATCGGTCGTCATTCATGTTGACGATAATGCCGATGGCCTGACTTTGGAGAGCTTTTACCTGCCAGTCGTCAGAGGTGCGGAGGCGCTCGAGTGTATAGCCGGCTGGCAAAAACGCATCACGAATCTTGGTGTAGAAGAAAATATCACTTACGACGACTAGAATAGTTTTTGTCTCATTCATGTGAATATAGCCTTATAGGTGTATTAATTCATTAACGTGAGGATGCGCATTAAGGCCTGTTTGGCAGCCTTGTACTCCGGATTCATGGCCAGGGATTTCTTGTAGGATTCGACCGCTTGGTCCCATTTCCCTTGTCGTTCGTAGACACGGCCAAGATTCATGTGAGGAAAGTTTGGGTTTTCGTAGCGTTTGGCTTTCATGGCTTTTTCCAACCAGGGGATGGCTTCTTCCAACTGATTGAGCTCAATCAGATAGACTCCAATATCGTTATAGGGATTTCCGAAATCCGGATCCTGGCTAATGGCCTGGTGACATTCCTCAATGGCTTCGTTGAGTTGTCCCATGAAGCTGTACGTCCAACCTAGGAACGTATGGGCCTCGGCCGTTGGATGTGTGTCGAGGGATCGCTTGTACACCTCGACTGCTTCTTCTAATTTTCCCTTCATTTGGAGTTCATAGGCTTGCTGAAACAGATTCCAAGCTGAAATCTTGTCCTCTTCCTTCCCGTCACCTTGGTCTAAAAAATCTTGGATATCCATAGTTTGTGTTTGTTAAGGCATTATTCCTAATGTGTTATGCCTTCTTTAATCCCCTTTAAGCTTGTGGTGAACCAGTTCTGCTGCTCGGCGACCGGATAAGAGCATGGAGCCAAATGCGGGCCCCATGCGTGGTGTGCCATCGACGGCAGCGACGGCTAAGCCGGTCACAAAACAATTCGGGTAGATTTCACGGGTATTTTGCACCACAAGCGCTTCGGACTTGGCGATCCACATCGCACCATTTCCAGGAACTTTCGCATGAAGGTTACGGCGATTGAGAAGATTGACCACGATGGCATCATGGCCGGTCGCATCGATGACGATTTGGCTTTCGAGCGCAATGGGATCCACATGAATAATGTCATGCCCAGCCATTTCCGCCGTCGTATTGTTGACCACGACACCTCCCAGGGTTCCTTCTTCACGCACAATCAAGTCCAATACGCGTGTGAGGTTCATAATTTTGGCGCCAGCTTCATAGGCGGCGGCAATTAAGCGGGCCGTGGCATGAGGCGGATCAACGATGGTCATGCCATCACATTCTTTAATAGGTTTTTGGGGAATCCCCAATTCTTCCAAGATGAGATCGGCTGGCGCACAGATGGTGGCTTTATTCATAAGATAGCCACCGGACCAAAACCCTCCCCCAAGCGCCAAACTCTGTTCAATCAGTAACGTCTTGATGCCGTGGCTAGCCAGGTCTCTTGCGCATAACAACCCTGATGGACCGGCTCCGACAATAATGACGTCACTTTCAATGAGTTGATCAAATTCTTTGTAATATTCCCGCGCAATGTGACGGGTGACATCACGCTCGCGGAGGGGGGCAATCTTCATCTCAGTCATATCCGGTTCCTCATGAATAAATAGCTCACAAATAAATTTCGCTGCCGGCCTTGCGGAATTCTTCCGATTTTTCCTGGAGTCCAAGCTGAATGGCTTGATCCTCTTCCACCTTCTTCTGGGCGGCATAGTCCCGCACATCTTGCGTGATTTTCATTGAACAAAAGCTGGGGCCACACATGGAGCAAAAATGTGCGCCCTTGGCCGCTTGGGCAGGCAAGGTGGCGTCGTGATAATCACGAGCGGTCTCGGGATCCAGGGATAAATTAAATTGATCGTCCCAACGAAACTCAAACCGGGCCTTGGATAAGGCGTTATCACGGGCCTGAGCCCCGGGGTGCCCTTTGGCAAGATCTGCCGCATGGGCCGCAATTTTATAGGCAATCACACCGTCTTTCACATCTTCCTTATTGGGGAGGCCCAGATGCTCTTTGGGCGTCACATAGCACAGCATCGCGCAGCCGTACCAGCCAATCATGGCCGCGCCAATCCCTGAGGTAATATGGTCATAGCCTGGGGCAATGTCTGTTGTGAGAGGACCCAAGGTATAAAATGGGGCTTCCTGACAGGTGCTGAGCTGCTTGTCCATATTTTCTTTAATCATATGCATGGGAACATGGCCAGGGCCTTCAATCATGACCTGGACGTCGTGTTTCCATGCGATCTTGGTTAATTCCCCAAGAGTCTCTAACTCGGCAAATTGCGCGGCATCGTTGGCGTCAGCAATTGAACCCGGACGCAGGCCGTCACCCAAGCTAAATGAAACGTCATAGGCCTTCATGATTTCACAGATCTCTTCGAAGTGAGTATAGGTGAAATTCTCCTGATGATGAGCCAGGCACCATTTGGCATGAATCGAGCCACCTCGAGAGACAATTCCCGTCATGCGATGGGCTGTCATTGGCACATAGGCCAAGCGCACGCCAGCATGGATGGTAAAGTAGTCAACGCCTTGTTCTGCTTGTTCAATCAGGGTATCTCGAAAGAGGTCCCAGGTGAGTTCTTCTGGTTTGCCGCCAACCTTTTCTAATGCTTGATAGATAGGGACGGTCCCAATGGGAACGGGAGCGTTTCGAATGATCCATTCCCGGGTCTCATGAATATTTTTTCCTGTGGAAAGGTCCATCACGGTGTCTGAACCCCATCGAATCGACCAGATCAGCTTTTCTACCTCTTCTTCTATGGACGAGGTCACCGCCGAGTTGCCGATGTTGGCGTTGATTTTTACGAGGAAATTGCGCCCAATGATCATCGGCTCCACTTCAGGATGATTGATGTTTGAGGGGATAATGGCTCGACCACGGGCGACTTCGTCTCGCACAAATTCCGGTGTGATTCGAGAAGGAATTGCCGCGCCCCAAGCTTGCCCGGGATGCTGGGCGACCCCTTGAGCCTGCCCGTTCATGCGAACCGACATGGCTTGTTCGTCACGAGTTTGATTCTCGCGAATGGCAATATACTCCATTTCCGGTGTCACGATGCCTTTGCGCGCATAATGCATTTGTGTCACATTCATGCCGGATTTGGCACGAAGCGGCTTGCGACTCAGCGCAAACCGAATGGCATTCAGGCTGGTATCAGTGGACCGTTTGCGCCCATAGATAGAGGTGACTTCAGGGAGTTCTTCCACATCCTGCCGAGCCATAATCCATTCCCGACGCAAGGGATGCAGACCTTGACGGACATTAATCAACACGTCCGAATCCGTATAGGGGCCAGAGGGATCATAGACCGTCACAGGAGGGTTGGGAGTTGGCGGAACGCCATCTGGTCCCTGTGTGGGGGTTAAGCTGATTTCTCGCATGGGAACCTTAATGCTGGGGTGTGACCCGGTCACATATACCTTGCGCGATGC
>QJYE01000506.1 GCA_003235785.1 Nitrospirota bacterium | reverse complement strand
TGGAATATCACCATATTGTATGGAGAAGGTAATAAGGAGACAAGCCAGAAGGTGTGATGATCCTGAAAGAACTCGAGAAACAGGAGCAAGAATTTCCGGAAACGCGGGAATTTTTTTCGGGACCAGACGGAGCGTTTACTTCTTGGACGATTCCTGAGGGAAGCTTCTCACATACGAGAGGACATCGAGAATATCTTGTGCAGATAAATCTCCTTTCCAGGAGGGCATCGCTGTTCCCGGGCGACCATTCTGGATCGTCTTCAGAAGTTCCTTGTCTGATTTTTTCCCAATGACCGTTAAATTGGCGGCTGGTGGAATGAGCATCTTTCCTATTGGTCCATCACCTTTTCCCATTCGCCCGTGGCAGTTGAGGCAATGAGTCGTATACACCGATTTTCCTTTGTCCAGGCTACCTTGTTCGTTGCGCGATGGAGATGATGCCTTTTGAATGTCCAGAGGGCTGGAGGTGAGAGGGGATATCTCATTCTGATGCGTCAGGTACTCTGCCAAGAGGGCAATGGATTCATCAGGGATCGGACAGCCGAACGCGAGTTTCATTTTCTTGATGATTTCGGTCCACGTTGTTTGTGAATGCGGGGGCTGCGTATAAATGTAATCCGCTGAGTGGCAGATGAAACAATAGGTGTTGGCGATTTCCTGTCCTGGGCCAGGCTGAAAGGAAAACGGATCCGTGGGAAATGTGATGCTTCTGGTAGGAGCGGCAACCTCACCGGCCAAAATTTCCGCATCGACATTCATCAAGAGGATTCCTGCAATAAGGAAGAAACTTAAAATTCTGCCTATCATGGATGAATCATCCTTGCGTCCTCACATGAATGGTCTCAACCGCATTGCGCAAATATCCGTTTGGATTCCATTTCGCGTGAAGTTGTTGGGATTCCCCAATCCGGTTGATGGCCAAAGATTGGAATCGATAGGACTGCCCGGGTTTCAGGGTGACACGGATTTCCCACGGGCGAAAGCTGAAATCTCCGTAGTCTTTTCCTAGTTGGGCCGCTTCCCAATGCTGGCCTCCATCGGAGGAAAAAAACACCTGATCAATGCCATATCCCTGATCGAAGGCAATGCCCTTGACCAACGTTGGCGAATCAGCAGACAGAGTTGCTCCATCATCCACGTTGGTGATAAAGGAGCGAACCGGCATGGTTGATAGAGGAACCGTGTTTGTGGGTTTTTGGCCTGGCTCTACACACCCGCAGGCATTGTCTGGAATGCGATAAGCCGGGTCCATCCAGAAATTGTGATCGTCCTGGTTGAGAACTTCGATGTCATTCAGCATCTTGACCCAATAGGAGGCATACCACCCGGGAACTACGAGGCGCAGAGGAAAGCCATTGAGAAAGGGAAGTGCCTCACCATTCATGGCATAGGCGACGAGCACATGGTCGGCCATGGCATGGTCCAACGGGAGCGATTTCAGAAAATCCGGAGTGGCATTGGCCACGGGGCGATCCAATCCGTCGAAACGAACATGCTTGGCGTCCGGTGCGATTCCAGCCTTTTCTAATAAGTCACGAAGCCGAACACCTGTCCATAACGCATTGCCCATCGCCCCATGTCCCCACTGTCCTCCGACCACTCGGGGTTCAGAAAAACCTCGGCTATTTCCCGCGCATTGGCAGACAGCCGCAACCTCGACCGGCTCAAATTGTTTTTGTAAATCTGTAAGGCTGAATGACAGATTTTGTTTGACTCGCCCTCGGATGGTTACGCGAAATGTTTGCAGATCAATGGTGGTGGGAATATTGGCTAAATGCCAGCGGACAAAGAAGGCGTCGTTGGGAGTAAACACCGATTCGTTGAACACCGGAAAGGGTGTCTCTAACTGTGGAGGCCTGGTGGTCATCACCATCAAAGGACGCTTTTCAGGAAAGGCCACCAGCGGCCGTCTTCCCCGTCCAAAGGGAAGGGTGATGTTTGATGACGACTCTGCTTGGACCGGAAAATTTCCCAATGCGGAGAGACCGCCAACGATCAGGCTTGTTTGAAGCAAGCGCCGTCGGGTGAGGCCATCGGATGAATAAAGGTGGTGAGAATGGTCCATGATGAAATCCCACGGTGTTGTCAGGAAGTGACTTCCTTGTGTTGTGAGTGAACCTGAGCCTTCGGTTGAGAGGAGGCCTGTTGTAAAATGGGGAGTCGGATATGAAATGTAGACCCCTTCCCTTCTTCGCTTTCCACACGAATCTGACCATGGTGCAGATCAATGGCATCCTTCACGATTTTGGTGCCGAGCCCGGTTCCAGTCTTTTTCGTACTAATGGCCTGAGGGGTAAAGAGCCGATCGCGAACCTCAGGCGGCATGCCTCGTCCGGTGTCAACTACGGCCAACTCAATCATGTCGGGGTTCGTCCCTTTGTCTCCACGAATCGTGACCGATCCACCACGGGGAATCTCTGGAATAGCATTATTGACCAGATTGTACAACGCATTAAAGAGCCGTCGCTCGTCTCCTTCTACTAAAGGAAGGGCCTCAAGATTGGCGGTGTTGAGCGCAATCCCTTTTTCTTTGGCATACGTCCGAAGGGTCTCATAGACGCCCGCAACAATGTCGTGAATCTGGCATGGGACAAAATGTGGCGGGCTGGTGACTCCCTTGACGGCATCCGCGATTTCCCTCACTCGATCTTGAATCCGCTTGGCATTGGTTTCGATCATCTTCAGGAGATCCTGGCAATTGGCATAGCTCATTTCAGCGCCTTTGGCGTGGATCTCAAGCAGTTGAGGAAACTGTTCTTCTAATTCGTCCTTCAACAGATCCGCTCCCGATAACACCGGCATCAGCATATTTTTAATATCATGCCCGATGTCCCCTAAGACTCTGGTGACTTCGGCCAATTTCGCTTCCTCTAAGAGTTGAGCCGCCATTCGTTTCTTTTCGGTGATGTCCTGAAACGTTACCACGGCGCCAGCTAACATCCCCTGGTCATCCCAAATGGGGGTACTGGTATATTGGGCGGGGAAGCTCGTGCCATCTTTTTTCCAGAACACTTCCTCGTTGCCCTGATGCACCAACCCGTCTTTGTAGGCCTTATAGATGGGGCAGGTTTCAGCCGGGTAAGGAGATCCATCAGATTTCGTATGGTGCCAGGTGAGGTGGCTGGGTTTCCCTAACAATTCTCCAGGTTCATAACCTAATAAGGCGTTGGCAGCCGGATTCACAAACGTATGGCACCCCTCCAGGTCTAAGCCAAAAATGCCCTCCCCTGCAGCTTGTAAGATCATGTCGTTGGTTCGCCGAAATTGTTTAATCGCCTGTTCGCATTGCCGGCGGTAGGTAATATCTTGAAACACCACAACGGCACCTACTAACCCACCCTCATGATCCCGGATCGGGGTGCTGGTGTATTCGGCAGGAAAACTTGTCCCATCTTTTCTCCAAAAGACGTCGCTGTCGCCCGTATGGACTTGGCCATCCTTGTAGGCCCCATAAATCGGGCAGTCTTCTTTGGGATAGGCGCTGCCATCGGATTTGGTGTGGTGCCAGAGGGAGTGGCTAGGGTGGCCGATCAATTCCTCGGGTTCGTACCCGAGCATCTTGCTGGCGGCTGGATTGACGAAGGTATGGCGTCCCTCCAGGTCTAAGCCGAAAATACCCTCCCCTGCGGCCCTCAGGATGAGGGCATGGTGTTCCTCAAGCTGTCTCAATGTTTGTGAGATGGGAGGGTTGTCTTGTTGGGTTTTATTGGGTGGATGGCTCATGGCATTCTTTCTGGTTTCTCGGTGCAAGGACCGGAGAAGTTTCTCCGGTCCTTGGAGGTGTGTGGCTGTTCACTCCTTCAGTGGCTCAATTGCCGTTCACGTTTATTTGGCCAAAGTCCGGATATACTGAATCAGTTGCCAAACTTGATTGTCAGGCATTCCTAAAAAGGCCATCATTCCAGTGCCGGGCGATCCATTTTTGATAATCCAGAACAACTGACCATCAGAAATATCCTTCATCGTTTCCCCACAGGTGAAATTCCGTGGACGAGGATTTAATGCCGCCCCCATGTGTCCCTCTCCGTCGCCTTTCGTGCCATGACAATTCATGCAGGCAAGAGGTATGGCCGTTTGCTGAAATAACGTTTCT
>QJYE01000121.1 GCA_003235785.1 Nitrospirota bacterium | reverse complement strand
CGTACTTCCAGTATGTGAGCAGGGAAAACTGGCGAGAACGCTGCTGGCGGCTTTTTTCAACAGCCCCTGTAGCGAGGAGCCAGGAGGGTGTATCAATCGTTCAAGAGGTAGACGCCACAGAGCGTCGATAGCCCCGAAGGATCATGATCAGGCCGAGGGCGATCATGGGGATGCAGAGGAGTTGTCCCATGGTGACCCATTGGAAGATGAACCCTAGATGACTGTCGGGTTCACGGAAAAACTCGACGAAAAATCTTGCTACGCCATAGCCGCTGATAAAAGTCCAAAATACCGTGCCGGGAGGAGTCTCCAATCGGCTGACGATTGTGGTCAGTAAGAAGAGTCCGATGCCTTCCAAGCCGGCCTCATAGAGTTGAGATGGGTGCCGGCATTCAGGTCCGCCATGTGGGAAGACCATACACCAGTCCACATCGGTGGCTCGCCCGAATAATTCGCCATTGATGAAGTTCCCCATTCGTCCAAAGCCTAATCCGATTGGGGCGGCTCCAGCGGCCAGGTCCGCAATGGATGCCATGCGGAAGCCCCGTTTTTTGCAGAAGAGCACAAGGGCCACGCAGACTCCCAGTAATCCCCCATGGAAGGACATGCCTCCTTCCCATACCGCAAAGGTTTTGAGGGGATGGTCGAGATAAAAGGGGAGATTGTAAAACAACACGTATCCTAATCGTCCACCGATAAAGACGCCAAAGGCGGCAAACACAATTAAATCAGACAGTTGTTGAGGGGAAAGTGGGATCTGTTTTTTGGCAGCTCTGGCTTTGATGAGCCAATAGGCGCCGAGGAGACCTATGAGATACATGAGCCCGTACCATCGGAAGGCGAGCGGTCCAAGGCTGAAAAAGATCGGGTCGATATTCGGGAAGGGGAGTTGTGCCAGGTTTGGCAAGATGTTCATGTGATGTTTTGAGTGTTATCGGGCCAACCCGCACACGAAGCTTTCATGGAAGGACACATGTAAGAGTACGTTGAGTGCTTTTGGGCATGGGAACGAGCAAGTGAGGGAAGCATTGTACGGGGTTTGTGGAACGAAATGAGGTTGTCTTACACTAACGGTGAAATGGTGTTGGTGCATATTTCCATGTTCTTGGATCATTGAATCTTCTTAACATACCAACCGTGAAAGCAAAGGTCGAGTTCCTGGTATCGAAAAAAAATATTGAGAGGTATAAGTCCCATGGCAGAAGCTGAATCACTCTCCCGTTCCAGTGGAGCAGAAACGATATTGGATTGTATTAGTGACGGCGTCATTACGATTGATTTAGATAAGCGTGTGACGTTTTTGAATCGTGCCATGCAGACCATGTTGGGTTATGACGTGCCGGACTCCGGGAGGTTGTTGGCCTGTGATGTGCTCATCCAAAGCAATATTTGTTCGAGTCAGGATTGTGTGTTGGAGCGTGCCTTGCGGGGAGAACGGGTGTCGAATTTTGAGGCGATGGTCCGTCGTCGGGATGGTATTCAGATGCCGGTGAGCATCAATACTGATTTTTTGTTGGATAAGGAAGGCAAGCTGATTGGGCTTATTGAGGTTATCCGGGATATCTCGCTGGCCCGAGAGCTCTGTGCCAAAACCGCCGAGGTCTCAGAGCTCAAGCATCGTTTGGGTGAGCAGGTCCAATTTGATCATATTGTCGGCCGCAGCCGTCTCATGCAAAATATTTTTGCCAAACTTCCAGCCATTGCCGCCTCGAAGTCGACGGTCCTCATTACGGGTGAGAGTGGAACGGGGAAAGAGTTGATCGCCTATGCCTTGCATGCGCATAGTCCGCGCAAGCACGCGCCCTTTGTTGTGGTGAATGGGTCGAGTTTGTCCGAAGGGGTATTGGAGAGCGAGTTGTTCGGGCATGTGAAGGGGGCCTTTACGGATGCCTATGTGGATAAGCCTGGCCGGTTTGAAATTGCCAATGGGGGCACGATTTTTCTGGATGAAATTGGTGAGATGAGCCTGGCCACGCAGGTGAAATTGTTGGGGGTCCTTGAGCGGGGGCGGCTTGAGCGGGTTGGATCAAATGAGACCATTAGTGTCGATGTGAGAATTGTGGCAGCGACGAATCGCAACCTGGAAGCGGCGGTTCAGGAGGGGCGCTTTCGTGAGGATTTGTATTATCGGATTCGAGTGATCCCTATTGTCCTGCCGCCACTTCGTGACCGTGCGGATGATATTCCATTGCTGGTGAATCATTACCGGGAGAAATTTAATCGGGAAATGGGCAAGCACATCGGCGGGCTCTCCCCGCAATCGCTGACGGCTCTTGAGCAATATCCTTTCCCCGGGAATATCCGGGAACTCCAAAATGTGATGGAGCATGCGTTTGTCTGTTGTGAAGAGCCCACCATTCAATTTGAGCATCTTCCTGATGATTTGCAGCGATATTACTGGGAACATCGTGAGTGGAACGATACGGAATCGCTGCAAGCGATTGAACGACAGGCCATTTGCCGGGCATTAGATAAATCCGGGTGGCATTTCAAGGAAGCTTCTCAACAGTTGGGAATTGGTCGCTCCACCCTCTGGCGAAAAGTGAAGCAATTTGACATAAAACAGGAATTGTAGGCGTTTCATTTTGGGACCAATTGGCACCATTCGGTGTCAATTGCTTATATTTGATTAAAAATCAATATGTTATGGGAATTTTTTGCTGCCTAAGTGCATTTAGCGTTTCATTTTGAGACGTCTATGTTTTTATATCCAACGAAAGTCCTTTGAAAACAAAGGCTCGTATGGCGAAAATTACGGTATATCCCTTGCTACTTACTCCTTGCTTACGAATTCATTTTTAATTTTATGATGTAGGAAGGGGTGGAGTGTATGGATTGTCCACGTTGTAAGGGCATTATGATTCAGGATAAATTTGGGGATATAGCGGATGAAGCTGGCGCCATGTATTTTTCCGGCTGGCGGTGTATTACCTGTGGAGAAATTTTGGATCCGGTGATTGCCGCGAATCGGCAGCATCATCACGAACCGCTTGTCGGGCGTTCGCGTAAAAAGTTCGCGACGCAACTTGGATAGGGCATGTTAGCCTCATAGGTTTTCCTCCAAAGGGCCGTCTGATCTCGCCGGGTTCTTTCTAGCGGCGACTCTCCTCTCTCATGTATTCATGAAAATGGTCTGAGAAAAGGCGTGGCTTTTGCTATGATGGCCAAAAATAAGTGTGGGGTTTAGCTGAATTTTTCCGAATGCGTCTGTCATTGATTGAGTTTTAAGAAGGAGAAGCGTCTATGGCTGAAGAACAACATCCCCCGCATCCGGCTGCTTCTGTGAATCAGCCCGAGGGGAATCTGCTTCCAGGTGTGAAGCATATTATTGCGGTGAGTAGTGGAAAAGGTGGAGTGGGCAAATCGACGGTGACGGTGAATTTAGCCGTCGCCCTTCAGCAGGAAGGCTATGCCGTTGGGATTATGGATGCCGATATTTATGGCCCGAATATTCCCATGATGATCGGAGTGACGAAAGAGCCGGTCAAAGAAGGCGATAAAATCACCCCTGCTGAAGGGCAGGGGGTGAAAGTCATCTCCATGGGGTTTTTTGTCCCGGAGGATACGCCGGTGGTATGGCGAGGTCCAATGGTGCATGGCGCGATCCAACAGTTTTTTCGTGATGTCGTCTGGGGCGAGCTGGATTATTTATTGATTGACCTTCCGCCAGGAACCGGAGATGTGCCATTGACCCTCTCGCAACTCGTGCCGTTGACTGGCGCCATTACGGTGACCACTCCCCAGGAAGTGGCGCTCTCCGATGTTCGAAAAGGCATGACCATGTTCAAGAAGGTGAATGTCCCGTTGCTTGGCGTGGTGGAAAACATGAGTTATTTTGTGTGTGGACATTGCGGAGAACGTACGGAGATTTTTTCATTTGGCGGGGGCGAACAGGCCGCCAAAAAATTCGAGATCCCGTTTCTTGGCCGCATTCCTCTGGACCCGGCGATTCGAGAAGGCGGTGATCAGGGAAATCCGATTGTGGTCGGTCGTCCGGAGTCTCCTCAATCGCAAGCCATTGTCCAGATTGCGCGGACGCTGGTGAGTCAATTGAAACAAGCTGAAGGGGAAACCAGTGGATCGGCTCCGAGTCTTTCAAGCTTGCTCAAGAAAATTAAAGATCCAATACAGAAATCATCATAGATACATGAAGCCTGTATCTGAATGAGAGGAGCGACAATGGGAGAGTGGATTGGAATAGCCAAAACAGACGAGGTTGATTCAGGAAAAGGCATGACTGTCGATGTGAAGGGGAAGTGTTTAGCCGTCTTCAATGTCGATGGGACGTTCCATGTGACTGATAATATGTGCCTCCATCGTGGGGGGCCGTTAGGAGAAGGGGATTTAGAAGGAGAGACCGTGACCTGCCCGTGGCATGGGTGGGAATATAATGTGAAAACCGGGCATTGTGTAAATAATCCCTCCAGCAATATTAAGGCCTACGAAACGGTTGTTGAAGATGGTGAGGTCAGAATAGAAGTCTAAGCTATACTTCCAAGGGTTAGTCTTTTCCCTCCATTTCTGTCTGTTCATGCGGTAATTTGGTGTAAGGCCTGGCTCAATTCCTCCAGCCGAAATGGTTTGGCGACGAACCCATGAAAGCCAAATGTGGCATAGCGTGAGAGCACAGGATCGTTGCTGTATCCACTTGAGACAATGGCTTTCACGTCAGGATCAAATTGCCGTAGTTGTTGGACGGTATCTTTTCCTCCCAACCCACCCGGGACGGTTAAATCTAAAATAACGGCATGGAAGGGGTGAGGCGTGTGATACGCTTCCTGATAGCGTTCCAGCGCTTCTTTGCCTTCCGCCACACATTGTACCTCATACCCGAGATGCCGGAGCATTTCCCCCACGAGAAGTCGAATGGATTCTTCATCATCCATGACCAGCACTCGTCCTTCTCCCTGAGTTGGAGTAGGGACCTGTTTCGGGGTAGACGCGGTTTCACGTGATGCAGGGAGATAGATGACAAAGGTGGCACCCTGGTCAGGCACGGATGAAGCGGTTATCGACCCATGGTGATTGGTGATGATGGAGTAGGCGGTGCTCAAGCCAAGTCCGCTCCCCGTGGGTTTTGTGGAAAAGTAGGGATCAAAAATCTTGTGTAAAGCATGGGCGGGGATGCCGGTTCCGCAGTCCTGGATCAGGAGTTGAATGTAATATCCTGGTGCCGGCAGTGACTGGTGTGCGGCTTGCTCGGCGGTCAACGTGATGTTGGCGGCGCGGATGGTGAGCGTGCCGCCGTTTGGCATGGCCTGTTGAGCATTGACGGCCAGATTGTGAATCACCTGGCTCATTTGTCCTTCATCGGCATGGATGAGCCAGATGTCGTCCGGGATGTCGCAGTGGCAACGAGTTGAGGACCCCGACAGGGCGAATGCGGCTGATTCAGGGATGAGGTGATTTAAGGCCAAGGGCTTTTTGAGGGGCGTGCCGCCCTTCGCAAACGTCAGGAGTTGGTGCGTGAGCTTTTTAGCGAGGAGCGATGCATTTTCCGCCTCGGAGAGAAATTTACATAACTGGTCCCTTGTATTGAGCAAGGCTTTAGTCATGGAGATATTGCCGAGGATGGTGGTAAGCAGATTGTTGAAATCATGTGCAATGCCACCGGCCAGAAGACCGAGGGAATCTAATTTGCTGGCTTTCAGCCGTTCCTCATCCAGTTTTACTCGCTCGGTCATGTCACGCAGAATTAACACGGCACCTAAGAGGGTTCCGTCAGATCGTCGTAACGGGGACGTGCTATAGACAACCGGTCGTTCGCCTTTGATCGGATCAAACAGGAGGGAATGATCGGGGGGGTGAAGTGGGGCGACTACCTTTAAAACATGCGTGACGGGATGGTCGGTTGTTTCATTCACCCCGGCATAAAGAAACCGCACGACTTCTTCTATCGATCGTCCCATAGCCTCTCGCTGTGTCCAGCCGCTCAACTCCTCTGCCACATGATTCATGTAGGTGATGCGCCCACGTTGATCGGTCGTCAAGACGCCTTCAATGATTGAACTCAGCGTAATGGCCGTGCGCTCACGTTCTTCGCGTAAGGTTTCCTCCGTAAGTTTGAGTTGCTGTTCCTGGTGGATCTGGTCAAACGTATGCGTCACAATGGACGGAAGAAGCTCGATAAGGCTGCTGTCTTTAATGAAATAATCCCGGGCGCCTTGTTTCATCATTTTGACGGCAAGGCGTTCGTCGCCTTGACCCGTGACGACGATAAACGGAATTGTGCGGTGTTGTTGATTGAGCTGGTGGATCAGATCTTCGCCGGACATATCGGCGAGCTGAAGATCAAGAAGAAGGAGGTCTGCGTGATGATGTGAAAGCCACCTCAGGGCCTCTTGCCCGCTATGGGCGAAGGCGGTGTGAAACCCTTCACGTGTCAGGCACCGTTGGATAAGAGAAATCAGACCTTGGTGGTCGTCAACGATTAAGACGGTGCGGGAATGCGATCGATCCTCCATGAAGAACCCTCCTTCAACAAACTCAACGGAAACCGGAACTCTGTGTGGCGCACGTCAGAATGGGGGAAAAATAAAGACGAATAAGACACAGGGCTCATCGGGCGTTGATGAGGGAACGGGAGAAAATGGGAAGATTGGTCTGTCGGAATATGGCGCAGGAAAAAAGACCCCTTTGGGTGAGCAATAGGAATGAAGGTATTCATAACCGCACCGACCAAATTGGAATGGTTTAGAAAAAGGAACGCGGAGTCTAGCGAAATCTCCCCAGGACTGCAAGGGGACAATTATCTGAGCGAGGCGGCGCTTGTTGAATCACCAGACCGTGTCGTGAATGGTTTTGCTGTGGATAACCGTTATCAGGCATAGCATCCCTTGTGGGTTCTTGATACCATGAAAATATTTTCGTGTGTGTCTAGGTAGTCGTCACATCAATGATTGTTAAACGTCTCCTTCTGTTCATCCCTCTCGTTCTTATTCTGTTGCTCCTCCAATCCTATTTCTGGGTTCCTACCTACGAAAACCAGGCCGCAGGAAACCCGGATCGTCTGGTGACCTATATTGAGGGGTCGAGTGGAGATGCCAAAATCCTTAACCCGATCTTAAATGCCGACTCCTCTAGCTCAAGTATTGTCAGTCAAGTCTTTGAAGGACTCTTGGATTTGGACGAGAACCTTGACTTACGGGGTCGCTTGGCAACGGATTGGCAGATTTCAGAGCGAGCGTATCTTGTAGTCAACCCACATCATCGATTCCCTGATGGAGCCGAAGTGACGGGAGCCAGGCTCTTTCAAAAAATTCAGGAGGCTTGGAAAACAGGGACCGACGAAGGCTTGAGCAAGGCCGTTCAATCGGTTGAACTGTTATCAGCCACTCAACGGCAAGATTCCATTTCCTTATTACTGCCCAATGCAGAAGGTCGGCCGCAACTGAAAGACGTTCGCGTCGCCGTTCATGTGCCAGAACGTGTGGCGTTTACTCTTTCCCAGGTCGACCAGGACTTATTTGATCGCCTGAAGCCGATTGTGGGGGAACATTATTTCGAGCATTTTCCCTATGATGAAGCCATTCATCCTCAAGAAGAACTTGCAAAGGAAACCGAACAAGCGCTTCGAGACAAGTATCAGGAAATCCTCCCTGTTGGGGAGCATAATCCGATCATTGTGTTTCATCTCCGGAAGGGTGTGAAGTTTCAGGATGGCCATGAATTCGATGCCGGTGATGTGAAGTTTACGTATGAAGCCATCATGAATCCCAAAAACCTTTCGCCGCGGACGCCGGATTTCGAGCCCATTAAAACGGTAGAAATTGTGGACCCGCATACGGTGAAAATCATTTATAAGCGGCTGTACTCTCCTGCGGTGAATGCCTGGACGATGGGCATCCTTCCTGAGCATCTGCTCAATGACGAGTCATTGACTCGTGAAACTGAACAGCGGGGTTTATCAGCAGAGGCTCAAAAGGCCTTTGGGATGCGGGATAGTCAATTTAACCGGCAACCGATTGGAAGCGGACGTTTCCAGTTTGTGGAATGGCAGGGGGATGAATTTATTCATCTGAAGCGATTTGATGGCTATTGGGAAGGCCCGGCGCAATATCATGATTTTTACATGCGGATTATTCCTGAACTCTTTACGCAAGAAGTTGAATTTCGCACCGGAGCCATCGACTTTTATGGGGCGCAACCACATCAAGTCGATCGCTATAAAAACGATCCCACGTACCAATGGTTCTCCAGTTTGGGTTTTGCGTATACCTATATCGGCTACAATAATCGAAAGCCGTTATTTGCTGACTCAGAAATCAGAAAAGCGTTAGGCATGGCCATCAATGTTGGTGAAATCATTCAATATCTGATGTATGGAGAGGGAGAGCGGACCACCGGCCCCTATCCCAAAAATACGGAATGGTATGATTCCACGATTCAACCTCTGCCGTATGATCCGCAAGGCGCCAAAGCCATTTTTCAACAGGCCGGGTGGCACATGAATGCAGAGGGATGGCTTGAAAAGGATGGGAAGATTTTCGAGTTCAATTTGATTACGAATAATGGCAATCCCATTCGAAAAAATCTCATGACCATCGCGCAGAATGCCTGGAAAAAAATCGGGGTGAAAGTGAATACTCAAGTATTCGAGTGGGCGGTGTTCTTGGGTGATTTTGTGAATACCGGGGACTTTGATGCGGTCGTCTTGGGATGGAGCATGGGGATTGATCCTGATTTGTTTCAAATTTGGCATTCCAGCCAGGCGGGTCCTCAACAATTAAATTTTGTCGGCTACAAGAGCCAACGGGCTGATGAACTCATTGTCCGCATACGGCAAGAATATAATCGAGATCGACAACGGCAACTCACGCACGAACTGCATCGATTGATCCACGAGGATCAACCCTATACATTCCTGTATGCTCCATTAAGTACACGGGTCTTGGATAAGAAAATTGTGCTGGTTGAGGAAGGGCCTGATGGGAAGGAACAGTATAAAAAGATTTATCCCACCAAAAGCGGTGACATTACGTTCTATTTCCATAAATGGCGAAAATTGGAATTTACGCCGGATTTTTAGTCGACCAGAGAGCGGCATGTGTTGGCATACTTTCAGGTATGATTGATTTCCCTTTTCGTTATGGCTGGAAGTGATTGGCAGCCATCTTGTGTCAAAGAAGCGATATCAAGGAGAGATCCCTGCCGGAAGCAAGCAGGGATGACACCCTTTCAATAGGAAACCGTTCAGAAGATCATGTGGAATTTTATCATTCGTAATATTGCGCAACGACTCATTTTGCTGGTCATCGTGTCCTTTGTCGCGCATTCATTTATCCATTTGGCGCCAGGGGAACCCAGCGAAGTGGATCCCATGAATCCCCGGATGAAACCGGAAGACATCGCCAAGATCCGTGCAGCCTTTCACTTAGATGACCCCCTCTATATGCAATATGCCTATTGGATTCGGGATTTGGCGTCTGGAGAATTGAAATCCTTTAAGGATAGTCAACCGGTTCTCCCTAAAATTTGGGATCGATTTCTCAACTCCCTCCCGCTGTTTATCTTAGCCACATTGTTGGTCTGGACGTGGGCATTTCCGGCTGGAATTTATGGGGCGGTGTTTCGAGGCGGAGTGTATGATCGTGGCACCGTCTTTTTGTCCTATGCCCTTATTTCCGTTCCAGGATTTTTCTTGTCGTATTTAGCCATTTTGTGGGTGGTGGGGTGGTTTGGGGTCCCTGTGATTAGCATCAAAACCTTTGGCATGGAGCATGCTGAGTCAGCCTATAAAATCATGGATCGGGTCTGGCATTTGGTGATTCCCTCCGTCATGGCGGCGATTGGAGGCATTGCGGTGTTGTCGCGCTATGTCCGCTCCCAAATGTTAGAGGTGTTAAGCCAGGATTATGTACGGACGGCTAGAGCCAAAGGGTTGGAAGAAGACACCGTCATTTATGGCCATGCGCTTGGCAATGCGTTGCTCCCATTTGTGACGATGTTCGGACTTTTGTTGCCAGGCCTGATTGGAGGGTCTGTGATCTTTGAGCAAATCTTTGCCTGGCCGGGTTTGGGGAGGTTGGCGTACGAAGCTATTCTGTCACGAGACTTTCCTATCATTATGACGTTGAATTTTATTGCGGCGGTCTTAACCTTGGCGGGAACTTTACTTTCGGACATTCTGTATGCGGTGGTAGATCCTAGAATTCGCTTGCATTAACTGAAAAACGTTGAAAGCCATCTGTTCATGAATGTATCAAAAACATCGGCTTCGAGTCAGGCGGCGCACATGTCGTTAGACCCCGAAGCCATGGCCCCTCCCGAAACGCCCTGGCAGGAATTCCTTCGAATCTTTCGGAAGGATTACCAGGCGCTCTTTGGGTTTTGGGTGTTAATGCTCTTGTTAGTGAGCGCGTTGGCAGGAAAGGCCTTAACGGAATGGTGGGTGGTGTTTGATCCGGAAGTGGTCCGACTGACCGACAAATTTCTTCCTCCATTTTCCGTCCCCTCACCCGACAGCCTTCCAACGGATAGACCGTTTGGTGGAATCTATCTTATGGGTACCGACGAATTGGGGCGGGATGTGTTTGCTCGAATGTTTCAAGGCTCCTTTGTGTCGCTGTCTATTGGATTTGTGGCGGTGGGCATTTCCTTAGGAATTGGCATATTGTTGGGAGGATTGTCGGGATTTTACGGGCATGTCAAATTGTGGTGTATTACAGTGGACACGCTGATCATGCGGTTCACGGATGCGATGATGTGCTTCCCGACGTTTTTTCTTATTTTGACCGCCGTCGCCTTACTCCCTCCGAGTATTTACACCATTATGATGATTATCGGGCTGTTCAGTTGGATGGGAACGGCGCGGTTCGTGCGGGCGGAATTTTTATCGATTCGAGAGCAGGACTACGTTACCGCCGCGAAGGCGTTAGGGATACCGGAAGGCCGGATAATTTTTCGCCATATGGTGCCCAATGCCTTAGCGCCGGTGTTTGTGTCAGCCACCATTGGTGTGGCCTCGGCCATTCTGACCGAATCCGGGTTGAGTTTTTTGGGCTTTGGTGTACCTCCTCCAGACGCCACATGGGGAAATATTCTTTCCGATGGCAAAGGCTTTATTTTCGACGCACCATGGCTTTTCTTTATCCCAGGTATGGCGATCTTTGTGGTCGTGCTGGCTTTTAATCTCGTGGGAGAGGGTCTGCGCGAAGCCCTCAACCCCAAATTGCGAAGTCGTTAAATGGCATCTAGAATCCACCCTCTCTTACAGGTTTCCAATCTTCACACGTCGTTTTTTACGGACAAGGGTGAAATTAAAGCGGTTGATGATGTGAGCTTTACTATTCATGGTGGCCGGACGCTGGCATTGGTAGGCGAGTCGGGTTGTGGGAAGTCAGTGGCCGCCTTATCCATCATGCGATTGCTGTCTTCTCCGGGCCGCGTGGTCGGGGGGACGATTCATTTTAAGGGGAAAGATCTGCTGAGCCTACCTGAAGTTGCCATGCGCAAGGTACGAGGGAAATCGATTGCCATGGTCTTTCAAGAGCCCATGACTTCATTGAATCCGGTGATGCGGATTGGTGATCAAATTGGAGAAGTATTGCAGATTCATACGGATCTTTCGAAACAAGCGATTCGTCAAGAGGTGATTGGGTTGTTGGGAAAAGTACGGATTGCCTCGCCAGAACAACGCATTGATCAATATCCCCATGAAATGTCCGGTGGTATGAAACAACGCGTCATGATTGCCATGGCCTTAGCCTGCAAGCCGGATTTGCTGATTGCGGATGAACCGACCACGGCCTTAGATGTCACCATTCAAGCGCAGATTCTTGATCTGTTGTCGGAACTCCAAAAAGATTTAGGCATGGCCATTTTGCTGATCACCCATAATCTGGGTGTCGTGGCGCAATTTGCGCAAGAGGTGATTGTGATGTACGCGAGTAAAATTGCCGAACGGGCTGAGGTCAAGACACTCTTTCAGCATCCAAGCCATCCCTATACGCGCGCGCTCTTGAAATCGTTGCCGCGTCCCGGAGAACGGCAGGTGCGGTTGGAGGCCATTCCGGGGACGGTGCCGTCGCCTTTGCAATATCCCACAGGATGTCATTTTGCCTCACGATGTGCCGATGTATTGGACCATTGTCCGACCCAACCTCCCCCGACTATTCAAGTAGGGGAGTCGCATGAAGCCGTATGCTGGTTACATGCTGACAAACATGCATGATGTGGAAAACAGATAGTCTCCTACGATTCTGTGTAGAGACGCCCCGTTGGGACGTCTATCCTTCTTGTTGATCATTTGATAGGGCTCATGTCTATGTCCACAACCTCACCACTTCTTCAAGTCACCGGGCTTAAGAAATACTTCCCGGTCCGTAGCGGGATCTTTTCGCGCGTGTCGGCATGGGTTAAGGCTGTCGATGATATTACGTTACAGATAAAGCATGGCGAAACATTGGGGCTGGTCGGGGAGTCGGGCTGTGGCAAAACGACCGTTGGCCGCTCGATCCTCCGCCTCATGGAACCGACGGCCGGCGAAATTAAATTTGAAGGCGAAGATCTGCTGGCCCTCAAACCGCGCGAGTTGCGACAGGCCAGGCGTCGCATGCAAATCATCTTTCAAGATCCCTATAGCTCGCTGAATCCACGGATGACCATTGGATCCATCGTGTCGGAGCCGCTCAAAATTCATAAAATTGCCAAAGGCCAGGAATTACAGGATCGGGTCAATCAATTGTTTGTGAAGGTCGGGCTAAGGCCTGAACACCAGTCTCGGTATCCCCATGAATTTTCCGGGGGGCAACGTCAACGGGTGGGCATCGCACGTGCATTGGCGCTCAATCCAAAATTTATTGTCTGCGATGAAGCGGTGTCGGCGTTGGATGTGTCCATTCAAGCGCAAATCTTAAATTTGCTTCGTGACCTTCAGAAGGAATTTCACCTTTCCTATCTCTTTATCACGCACGATCTGAATGTGGTGCAATATCTGGCCGACCGGATCGCTGTGATGTATTTGGGGCAATTGGCTGAAGTGGCCTCAACTGAAGATCTTTTTGCCACGCCCAAACATCCCTATACGCAAGCGCTCTTGTCAGCGAATCCTGTACCGGATCCGACCGCTGTGTCCCAACGAATGATCCTCTCCGGGGATGTCCCGTCCCCATTAAACCCACCAAGCGGATGCCGGTTTCATCCACGCTGCCCGCAAGTTATGGATGTCTGTAAAACAGCCGATCCCCCACTGATCCAGATCGGCCCGGCAGAAAAAGGCCACCAAGTCTGGTGCCACTTGTATACTTAGGCAAACTTCAACTCAACGGGCTCCGAACAGTTAAATATCTTTATG
>QJYE01000267.1 GCA_003235785.1 Nitrospirota bacterium | reverse complement strand
CTCGATTTGTATCCAAATGATTTGAGAGCGGATATTGACGAGCTGAACGCTTTTATATACGAGAACGTCAATAACGGGGTGTATCGCGCTGGATTTGCGACGACGCAAATCGCCTATGAACAAGCCGTCAGGAAGCTTTTCAATGCGCTGGACCGGATGGAGAAACGACTCTCCACTCAACGATATCTCTTTGGTCAACGTCTCGTCGAAACTGATTGGCAGTTTTTCGTGACCTTAATTCGTTTTGATGCCGTGTACTATGGACACTTTAAATGCAATCTTCGGCGCATCGTGGATTACCCGAATCTCTTCGGGTATCTCAAAGACCTGTATCAACAAGAGGGAATTGCCGACACGGTTAATTTCGATCACATCAAACGCCATTACTACATCACGCATGATCATATTAATCCCACGGGAATTGTGCCCCTTGGCCCTGATCAGGACCTCCTCGCCCCCCATGGGCGGGAAAATTTATAGGAGAGCGATCATGATCCGTTTTGATAAAAGCCTTAACTGAAAGGAGCCTGAACCATGAGTGTCAAACTTCAAGTCCAAGCTGTCATCGATGGTATTTTGAAAGGGAAAATCTTAGAAACCTTTGATGCCTACTATGCCGATGGCGTGGTCATGAGCGAAAACCGAACCGAGGAGCGGGTCGGTAAAGCCGTCAATCGAGAATACGAAATACAATTTCTCGACAATGTCCATGAGTTTCATGGGGCGAAAGTGGGCCGAGTGATTGTGGATGGCAATGATGCTGCAGTGGAATGGTCCTTTGATATCACGTTTAAAGATGGCAATCGCGTGAACATGCAGCAAGTCGCCGTGCAAACCTGGAAGGACGGGAAAATCATTCGTGAAGATTTTTATCATGGCTGAACGATTCAAGTGCACGAAGCATGACCGTGATGAGGAAGCAATCAACTAAGTGAAACCCATATTGTTGACTATGGTAGATTTCTTACAATGAAAAGGGTGCGCCATATACGACCCACAGTGGCTTCAACATTGTTGCCTGGCTTGCTTTTTTTTGCTCTGAGTCTCTCTGCCTGCCAACAAGAGGGAGGGCCAGCGCAGGATTCGCCACCGCCAATCGTGGAAGTGATGACGGTGACGACGCAGACGGTCACGGATGAACCTGAGTTTATTGGTAAAACGGAGGCCTTCCGTCCCGTGGAAATTCGATCACAGGTGACGGGCGTCATTAAGCAGGTTTTTTTCACCGAAGGTCGCAATGTCAAAAAAGGCGCTCGACTGTATCTTATCGATCCCGTGCCGTTTAAAGGGGATTATCTGAGTGCCAAAGCCAAGGTGACTCAAGCGCAGGCTCGGCTCGTTCAGGCGAATCAGGACTTGGCCAGGGTGAAACCCCTGCTTGACGAACAAGCTGTTAGCCAAAAAGACGTGCATGATGCGGTGGCTGAGCAATTAGCCGCGAAGGCCGCCTTGGAGGCGGCTCAAGGTGATTTAGTGAAATCGAGATTTGATTTGGGGAATACGCTCATCACTGCTCCCGTCAATGGCCGAATCGGGCGAAGCCGGTTCTATGAAGGGCATTTAGTATCGGCCCAGACAGATCTTCTAACCACGATCGATCAGTTGGATCCCATGTACGTGAATGTGTCCGTTCCGGAAACGTATCTTTTGCGACGGCGGCGTGAATTGGCTGAGCATAAAGTTCAGAGACCGAGTCTCTTTCAATTGCGTGCGGTCATGACCTTTGCGGATGGCAGTGTCTATCCTCACGAAGGACAGTTGGACTTTGCGGATGTCGGTCTCCGGGCGGAGACTGGAACTCTTCAGGGGCGGTTTGTCTTTCCCAACCCCGAAGGGGGTTTTTCTCCGGGACGATCTTATTTTTATCCCGGACAGTTCGTCAGAATTCGTCTCAAGGGCTATATTCGGACCGACGCTGTGTTGATTCCACAGCGTGCCGTACAACAGGGCCCAACCGGAACCTTTGTGAATGTGGTCGGTCCTGAAGACAAGATCGAGGTGCGTGAGGTGCAAGCCTCCAGTTGGAAGGGAAGCGACTGGCTGATTGAAGCGGGTCTTCAACCCGGAGAACGGGTGGTCGTGGAGGGGTTTCACCGTATTCAACCGGGGGTGCAGGTCAATCCGGTTCCGTTCCAGAATGAGGAGTCCGGATCGGAAGTTCCGAGCCACGAGAATCCCCAATCAGCGGACACAATACAGGAGACACCGTGAGTTCCCATTTCTTTATCGACCGACCGATCTTTGCCACGGTTATTTCCATTGTGATCGTGGTGGTAGGACTGGTGTCTCTCCAGATTCTTCCGATCGCCCAATTTCCTGAAATCACTCCGCCCGTCGTGCAAATTGAAGCCGACTATCCTGGGGCCAGTGCAGAAGTTGTGGCCGAAGCCGTGGCGCGACCAATTGAGGTTCAGCTTCCCGGGATCGATAACCTCCTCTATTACGATTCTTCGAGTACCAATGATGGACATATGACGATCCGATTGACCTTTGAAATCGGGACGGATATCGATATCGCCCAAGTCCAAACCCAGAATCGTCAACGACTGGCTGAGCCTCAGCTTCCGCCGGAAGTCGTCCGGCAGGGTATCACTGTTAAAAAGGTTTCCCCTGACCTGTTGGCGGTGGTGGCGCTGAGTTCCAGTGATCCCCGTCAGGACACGGTCTTTCTTTCCAATTTTGCGATTCTCCGGATTGTCGATAACATCAAACGGCTTCCCGGAGTGGGAGATGCGGTGATCTTCGGGGGACAGAATTATTCCATGCGGTTAATCCTGGATCCCATCCGGATGGCACAACTTGATGTGACGCCCACTGATATCGCCAATGTCGTGCGTGAACAAAATCGTGATTTTCCGGCTGGACGGATTGGACGTGAGCCGGCTCCGCAGGGGACGGAGCTGACCATTCCGGTGATTACGCAGGGCCGAATGAGTGAGGCCCAGGAATTCGAAAACATGATTGTCCGGGCGTTTCCGGATGGTTCCATGGTTCGGCTCGGTGAAGTGGCTACGGTCGAACTAGGAGCGCAGTCCTATGACCTCGAAGGGAGGTGGAATGGCAAACCCAATGTGTTTCTGTTGACCTTTCTCGCACCTGGAGCCAATGCTCTTGAAACCGTGAAGCGGATCAGGGAAGAGATGAAGAGCCTTGTCAATATTTTTCCGGCTGGTGTCTCCTACGATATTCCCTATGATACGACCCGATTTATCGAGGTCTCGATTCAACAAGTGGTCAAAACGTTGGGTGAAGCGTTGATCCTGGTCATTCTGGTCGTCTATCTCTTTCTCCAGAGCTGGCGTGCCACAGTCATTCCGGCGGTGGCAGTTCCCGTCTCTCTGATCGGCACGTTTGCGGGTATGGTGGCACTCGGTTTTTCCATTAATACGCTCACGCTGTTCGGCATGGTGTTGGCCATCGGGATTGTGGTGGATGATGCGATTGTGGTGGTGGAAAATGTGGCCAGGCACATCCAGGAAGGACGCTTGCCAAAAGAAGCCGCGAAGTTGGCGATGACAGAAGTGACAGGACCGGTCATTGCGCTCGTCGTGGTGCTGGCGGCGGTGTTTCTACCCGTGGCGTTTTTGGGAGGCATTACCGGTGAACTCTATCAGCAATTTGCGATCACCATTACCCTTGCCGTGGTCCTTTCCGGCGTCGTGGCGCTGACCTTAAGCCCTGCGCTCTGTGCGTTGATTCTCAAACCCGATCAGGATCGGGAGAATCGGTTCTGGAAGAGATTTAATCAGGGATTTGATTGGACACAGAACCGATATGTGGGCACGGTTGGCAGCATTCTCAAGCATTCTGTCTTGTCCCTTGGCATCTTCGGGGCACTGCTTTTTGTCAGTGCAGGACTGTTTCAATCCCTTCCGTACAGCTTTTTGCCGGAAGAAGATCAGGGATACTTTATTTCTATCATTCAATTGCCGGATGGTGCTTCAAAGCAACGAACCATTGAGGTGCTTCAAAAAGTGGAAGAGTATTTTCTCTCAGTTCCAGAGGTGCATTCGACGGATGCGCTTGCCGGGCAAAATTTTGTCTTTAACACTCGAGGGCCGAATCAAGCGACCATGTTTGTGCCGCTGCATCATTGGGATGACCGCACT
>QJYE01000036.1 GCA_003235785.1 Nitrospirota bacterium | reverse complement strand
GGTTTGAAATATCGCTTGGGGCGGAAGGCCTGGATGTGAAAATGGAGTCGCTCGCCTCTCTTGTGAGAGGAGGGATTGCGTTCGATACCCCGGCAACCGCAGGTGGGTCAAGCGAACCAAGTCAACCGGGAACGGCGTTTAAACTTTTCAAGAATTTTTCCAGTATTCAAGAAGAGAAGTATGTCTTGACGCGCCCGTTTCTGGTGAATTTTGATGGATCCGTCAGGGGCCTGAGTGTTGGGGCTCCGGTGGAATTCCGGGGAATTAAAATCGGAATCGTATCTGATATTGCAGTCAGTCTTAACCCCAAGACGCTTGAGATTAAAATTCCCGTGCTCATTGAGATCCAGCCGGAACGAATCGCAACCCCACAGGTCATCAGGTCAAAGGCTGAAGAGGGAAAATACGCAGTCATGAAGCAGATGGTGAAACGTGGGTTGAGAGCTCAACTGGAGACCGGGAGCTTGTTGACCGGACAATTGTTCGTCGGGCTCGACTTTCACCAGAATCTTCCCCAGCAGGAACTGATCATGACCGGAAAATATCCGGAGATCCCAGCCATACCCGCAGCGATGGATCAAATGCGGCGGACGGTCACCGATGTGATGGCAGAAATCCGACGGCTGCCTCTTGATAAAATTGCCAAGGAAATTTTGGAAACCGTCGAAGGCGGCAACCGTCTGGTCAATTCGCCTGACACGCAAAAGGCGGTCCACAACCTCAATGTCGCATTGGGCAATGTAGAAAAGCTGACAGAGGGTCTGGATCGGCAAGTTGATACCCTGGCAAGCAGTTTGGACAAGACTCTGGGGACCGTCCGGAAAGCGCTAGAGGTCGCTGATCCAAATTCACCAGCAGCGGTGAATATGAATAAGGCCTTGAAGGAACTGTCTGCTGCCGCCCGCTCAATTCGGGTTTTGGCTGATTATCTTGAACAACATCCCGAGGCATTAGTCAAAGGGAAAAAGTGAGGTGGTGGACATGAAGAGGGTCATGAAAGGCATTCATCTCAGCGTCGCTTGTGTCTGCGTGCTGAATTTCTTCGGGTGTGGGACGAGCCAACCTTCACATTTTTATTTGTTGCGAGCCGTGTCGGCTGCTTCCGTTTCCGACCTGTCAGAAACGAAACCATCAAGCTTGTCCTTTGGGTTGGGACCGGTCACTCTTCCCAAATATTTGGATCGGCCCCAGATTGTGACCAAAACCAGTGCCCATGAAGTTGAGCTGGCAGAATTTCATAAATGGGCTGAACCGTTGAGTGAGAATGTGTCCCACGTCCTGGCAGAAAATCTCTCAGCCCTTCTTTCCACGGATCGAATCGAAGAATATCCCTGGAGGAGTTCAATCTCCGTGGATTACCAAATTGTCGTGGATGTCTTGCAGTTCGATGGCACCAAGGGAGGGGAGTCTGTTCTGGTTGCACGGTGGAGCCTTGTGGGTGAGGATGAACAAACGATTGTCACAACAAAGAAAACGAGCTTTACTCAACATCCAACGAGCCAGGAATACGAAGCCTTGGTCGAGGCGATGAGCCAGAACCTTATGGATCTCAGTCGAGAAATAGCCCTGGCGATTAAGGCTCTTCCCCCAAGAGTCCCTTCCCGTTCATCCTAATCTTTTGTTGAATCGTGTGTTCTTCGTGATTGAGGGCACCCATTTCCCCCGCGCTTTTTTGCTGCGGGAGAATAAGTAGTTTCAAGCGCCTGCCCAGGTAGGACCTTGTTGTACTTGGAGTGAGAATCTAAGCCTGTAAAAATGTGCATTTCATCTTTCAGACAATGTGAGGTGAAATGTTGAGAGGAGTCCGTTGCGGTCGCCGCACAATCCATAGGCTGTCCTCTTCGTCAGTCACCTACGGGGATCCATCTCGCTTTTGTCATACCTGCCCGCCTGTGACAAGTATCCCTCTCCCCTTGGGTCATACCCGCAATTTGTGAGCCTGCCCCCTGCAGCCGTTAGCATGGATGGGTATTCATCTTTCCCTTCCGTCCTCCCTTCCCACTTGTGGCGAGGATCCGTCTCCCGTTCGTCATCCCTGCATGGTTGTGGCGAGGATCCGTCTCCCGTTCGTCATCCCTGCATGGTTGGGGCGAGGATCCGTCCCCCGTTCGTCATCCCTGCGTGTTTGTGGCAGGGATCCATCTGAAAAGAAGCTAAGATGGATTCACGATCGATATCATTTTGAGCCAAAGTCGAGGCTCCTAGGTTGAGTAGCCAGGGTTCAGCGCACTGGTTGTATTTCATTGAAAAAGGGCGAACGGCTTTTCGAAGGCATCATTTCTATGGTGGCGGTACTTCTGTGCCAAGCGTCCTGCCGGATGTTGACTGTTGAGGGTTCCGCTTGGAGTCGGCTGAGCCCTCCGGCGGATAGTCCAGGGTACCCCGCAACTCGGTAATCTTTTCGGGTGGGAATTTGGGAATGTACAATGCCTGCTGGGTACGCCATTCCTGAACACGATCTTCCGTCTTTCGGATCTGCGTTTCCTCCAGCGGTTCTTTGTTTATTTTGTACTCAATCTGCGTGGGGATGGCCAACTCGGTTCCCGCATTCTTGATGACATCCATAATCCGCAGGTGGACATCCTCAGCGATCTCGAGATACTCGCCATAGTCGGTCGTGTCGATGTAGGCGACCACATCCAGATCAAGCGAACATTCCCCGAATTGGACGAAGCGAATCCTGGCCGGAAGGGAGGATTGTGCAATGAACATAACAGATTGGAATTTTTTGGCAATCCTGTAGGGTCTAGGGTTGGCAAATTTAGAACCGTGTGGCGTGGTTTCGTTGAGGTGTGTTTGTGGGTGGTCTTCGGACAACACCATGGGGTGGAGGGAGATGGAAATGTGAGAGGAATTGGTGCTGTTGGAGAAGCTCCGGTATTTCTGCGTGAGGCAAAAACGAGCGGGTCTTGGGGCAGTTGAAGTGTGAAGTCTGCCTATGGCCTGTGGCGATTTTGGGATTTTTCGGAAAGATACATGCCGACCAGCCATGCCGCCAACACGGCAACATAAAACTGTCCGACAATCGCCTCCAGATAGGCGGCGGTGCGGGCAAGGGGCTTAAGGGGAATAAGGTCGCCATAGCCTAAAGTCGTAATGGTGACAAAGCTGAAATACATAAATTCTGAGAACTGGGCTCCTATGGTGGTTGGTGTCAGGCCATGAAAGGAGTCCGGGATGGCCATGTTGGTAAACAGATAGAACATCCCCCAGTTTAATCCGAGTAGAAGATAAATGCAGATCGCGCCGATTATTTTATTGATGTCGATTTCACCTGAAAGGAGTAAATTTCTGGAAGCGATCCAGGTGCTGCCCACGAAAAACACCATTAAGATTCCCATGTTGATAAGCTGAAGCCCGGCCATATTCAAAAAAAAGTTTAGGACGGCAATAGTGACTCCAGTTGCCGCGATGCTACCTCCGACCCTCATTAGCCATTTTTTTTCTTTTTCCAGGCCCCATACTCCCATGAGGAGCAGGAGGATGAGAGTTGGCTCGAGGACCAGGCGCCTGTTCTCTTCCCTGATCCCTAATTCTTGCGCAATGGCTACTGAAAGAATGAGGATTAAGAGGCCTCCTAGCAGATACCCAAAGTTGATCTCTTTGATAGGCATTGGTGTGTTCTCCTCATAACGAAACGGGGAGGCTTTTCTTTTTTTCTCTCCACTGTCTTTGGCCGCCCCCAACGGTCAATACGACAAGCGTCGGCCTAGGTTCTTTCATGTTTTAGGAATCGATATCTGTGAGAAAGACCTTTCCTCGCCGATTGCTGTACCGGGTACTATCATGAAGTCGTTGCGCCAATATTGATCCTGTGTGGAGACCTATCGCGACAGTCTATCATAAGAAAAAAGGAAAACCTTTCCTCTTCTATTTTTAGCTGCTCTTTTCACTAGAACGTTATTTGACCATCTGGTACTATTTTCAATATTGTTGAAATGCTTGATGATCCAATACCAAAGCATCTATTCATTCATAAATTCTTGATAAGGAGAGGTGAAATGATGATGTTGACGCCCTGTGGTCTGAGTTGTTCTTCATTATTACGTTGGTTGAAAAAATGTTCCTTGAAATTAGGGTACATGGCTATAGTTGGGGTGATGGTGGCCACC
>QJYE01000283.1 GCA_003235785.1 Nitrospirota bacterium | reverse complement strand
ATTTCTTTACACCTTAATATTGGATCCGCTTTTTTGTTCTGCATGCAGAGAAGCGAGCGCCTTACGAGGCGGGCGCACTTGGAACCACGGGCATCCCTATGATAATTGGTTCGAGGGCCCGACAATCTTTACTGTTAAGTGAAGAGAAAACGCTGTGCCTAAAAATAGGAGAACAATATGAATGACCAGGAAAAGTTATTAGAAGCGATTCAAAGACTGGTAAGAGATGAAGAGTTCGCTGCACTGGTTATTAACGAACCCACCACCCTCGATGATCAATATAATTTGGCTGGACCTTTTAGAGCCGTCCTGATTCAGATGGGCCAGCTAACGGGTAAATATCCCAGGGAGCCACAGGGCAATATGTATTGCTGTTGCACATCCTGAAAACTTGAATTTTAATCAGGAAATTCGTTCTCTTTCATATCGTTTGCCCAATCGTCCGGGTCCTCAGGTGTCTAAATTCCTTTGGCCCGGGAAATTTCCATAATGTTCTGATCCCGGGTGAACATCGGCGCAGTGGAGTTGAGCATGAACCGCGACTCGGATTTGGTGGCAGCAAGGCGGTATGCCGGAGCGAACTTTCCAACCAAGCCGCGCCTTGTGCCCTGGGTCTCACTGGTTGACTTGGGCGATGAGCGTCTTCAATTCCGCGCTGCTGATTTCTGTTACACCCTCCACTCCGATTTATTCATCAACCTTTTTAAAAGCATCCACCCCTTTTTGAACGGGAGTCATACGTTTGAGGGCATTTGTTCTGCCTGCGATAAGGAGGCCCCCGCGGAAGTCATCATTTTTTTGTTGAAGGCTTTGCGGGATCAAGGGCTCTTGCAGGAAGGGGAGAGGCTAAAGGGATTCTTCGCCGACCGGGAACCGGTGGCTGATCTCGACAAGAAGCTGAACTTCTTTTCTCGCTTTGTTCCGGACTCCCAAAGCATCCTCCAGTCATTATTCCAGGCCAAAATAAGAATCGTTGGATCGGATGATTTAAAATTTTTGACCCAAAAAGCCCTTGTCGAAGCCGGCATTCCTAACTATCAATGTCCTGAGCCGCTCTCAGTTGGGGATAATGGGGCTGAGCTTCATGAAGAAATCTACCAATCCATTCAGGGGGTGGACCTGCTGGTGGCTTGTCAGGAAACACCAGGCCACGCTTTTTTCTCAAGGGTCAATGAGCTATGCATGGAAGCGGGTGTCCGCTGGCTTAGGGTTGCTATTGAAGGGGCTGGCGCATCCATAGGGCCGACGGTTGTTCCGTACGAGACCGCTTGTTACGCCTGCTACGAGAGTCGCCGGGAAGCTAATATGGAGGACTTTAAAGATTATCGCGAATTCAAGGAGCGGTTATCGGGTTCAATCGAAAATACCGCCGAAGGAAAATTGCCCTTATTCTGGTCTCTCGTCGCCAATCATGCAGCTATGGAGGTTGTCCGAATCATTTCTGGATTTGCTCCCCCAAAGACCATGGGACGGTTCTTTCAGGTGACCTGCACGTCGCTGGATGTTTCGGCGCACGATGTGCTCCGTCTTCCAAGGTGCCCGGCGTGCCACCCCAAACGGCCCAGCTATGAGACATGGGATCGTTAATGAATGGTGATTAAGTCACAGGGTAAAGACCTAGCGAGCCGGCTGAAGGTTTTCGATAATGATCCGGCAGCCGTACTCGACGAAAGCCTAGAGCGTGCTCGAAGGCTGGTGAGTGATCGGACCGGGATCATCTCCTCGGTGGAGCATCTGGAACTTAAGCCCGATGAGCCACCCATTTTTTGGGCACAAAGCCATCCCGCCAATGCGGTGCCCCTAGGTGGCAAGGTTGCATTGAATCTTGGCTCCGCGGCATCCACCGACCCGAGGCGGGCGACCATGAAAGCGGTGGGCGAAAGTATTGAACGGTATTGCTCCTCTCAATACGATAAGGATTTTCTGCTCCTGAAGAGCTTCAACAAATTGGACCAGCGCGCGGTCCGCCCGGAACAGTTCGCCCTTTTCAGCCAGAGTCAATATAGCAAACCCGGCTTCCCCTACGCCCCCATGACCTCCGATACTCCCCTTCGATGGGTGCGCGGGTTATCCCTGGTTCATCAAGAGGAAACCTACGTTCCCGCGGGAATGACGTTTGTTCCCTATGAGTATGGTGGCATGGATGAGCCCGCGATCGACAACGCCATATCTACGGGGATGGCTTGTGGCCCCGATCGAGCCGCCGCGACATATAAGGCGATCCTTGAGGTGATTGAACGCGATGTGTTCATGATCGTCTGGCTAAATCGTCTACCGCGTCCGCGCATTGACTTGTCATCCGTAGAGCACCCATTTCCCAAAGGCTTGTTGAAGCAATTGGAAGGGCTCCCCATATCCTGCAGGGCATGGCTCCTTACCCTGGATATCGAGATCGCGGTTATTCTTGTCCAGCTGTCCAACGCTTCCGGGAAAACCCCTTATTCGGTTGTCGGCATCGGAATCGACCTAGACCCCAACCGGGCACTCGGGCTGGCTTTGGAGGAGGCCTGTATGGGATACCTTGGCATGAACCGATACTCCGTGGCCAAAGATCAATTTCAGCCCGAAGCCGGTTTTCGAAACGTTACCAGCCCTCTTGAGCACGGGATCGCCCATGCGCTTTGGCCCGAGCTCAAAGATTCAATGAAGTTTTTGACTGCCTCAGAAAAGCCCATTTCCATTCAGAGCCTACCCAATTCCAGCTCCTCGAACATGGGGGCCAACGTTGAGACGCTGGTCAGGAGGATAGGGGACAAGGGGATGGACGTGATCGCTGTCGACCTCACCCTGTCTGATGTGGACGATGTGGGTTTCAAGGTGGTTCGGGCGATTGTACCGGGAATGCAACCGTTGGACCTTAATCATAATCTTCAGCATTTGGGGCGTGGGCGCCTTTACCATGTTCCCTATGAGATGGGATTAATGAATAAAAAGCCAGAGGAAGAGGAGTTCAATCCCCTGCCTCATCCCTTTCCCTGATCAATTGGCCCGGTGCACCATGTCGAAAATCCTTCGCCCCACAATGGCCTTCGGAGAAAAAAACGAAAACACCTCGGTTTCGATCTCCGAACTTTTTCATGAAAACACCAAGTTGCATCCCGTGTCGGGCTCGGCCATGGGTTTCACTGCCCCAAAGAATTTCACACCTGAGGAGACCGATGTCATGACGAGAGGGTACAAGCAGTACCCCTCTCTCCCGCAGCTGAAGCTTCCCAAGGTGGAACCCCTTCCCGGCAATGAAATTTCCTTCGATCAGGTGGTTGCTTCACGAAGGTCTGTGCGCCAGTTTGGCAATTCGCCATTGCAGTTGAATGAACTTGCGAAGATTCTTTGGCAGAGTTATGGGGTCACCGGAGAAACCACGCTTTCGACGGGTGTGAAGCAATATCTAAGAGCCTCACCATCAGGCGGAGCGTTGTACCCGGCCGAAATTTATCTGGGAATTCGAAAGGTGTCCGGAATTGATCCCGGTGTTTATCACTACAATGTTCTCCAGCATAACTTGGAGCGGTTGATGGCTGGAGACCCGGCAGAAGACCTTCACCGGATTTGTGGCCACCAGGATTACGCCCGGGAAGCGGCGGTGGTCGTGCTGCTATCTGGTGTATTGCGGCGAACCAAACTGAAGTATGGCGAGCGGGGTTATCGTTATGTCTTCCTTGATGTCGGGCATTTAGGCCAGAATATATACCTTTCCTGCACGGCCATGGGGCTTTCGGTAATGACAACCTGCGGATTTTTTGACGATGAAGCCAACAGGTTCCTACGTATCGACGGCATAGATGAATCCGTATTGTATGCAGCTTTTATCGGCAGGCCCTAAGAGGTTACATCATACGACCGAAGTAGATAAACGCCTTCCCGCCCTTGCCGAGGGCTTCAGAATTAGTCCCCATGGGCTAAGCCCCATGCGGCGCGCCGCAATTGCTTACCACAGTCCCCCCGAGGGGCAAATTACCAGTTGATATTTCAGGATTTAAGTAGTATAAATCAGTCACCCCCGCTTCTCGACATTAAGGCACAGGTATCTTCATGGGAATTCCTGTGGTCAAAAAGTTTTTTACCGGTTTTTTGGCCGTAGCACTATTTACCCGTCTTACCGTTCCCGCCTTTGGCCAGGATATTAGTGATGTCCTCGCAATGGATTTGCATCA